>NZ_JBIVVI010000287.1:0-8313 GCF_044757675.1 Kitasatospora sp. NPDC091257 | reverse complement strand
CCCGGCCCCGGCCGCAGCCCGACCGCCCAGCGGCCCGACGACAAACCCGAGGCGGACCCGCAGAGGCCCCCCGCCGTCTCAACCGGCGCCCTCGACCGCTCCGCCGATTCCGTCGGTTCCGTCGGTTCCGTCGGTTCCGTCGGTTCCGTCGGTTCCGTCGGTTCCGTCGGTTCCGTCGGCCCAACCCGGGGCGTCGCGGTCCTCCAGCTCCTCGCGCAGCCGGGCCAGGGTGGCGCTGAGCAGTCGGGAGACGTGCATCTGGGAGACGCCGATCCGCTCCGCGATCCGGGACTGGGTCCAGCCGTCCCAGAAGCGGAGTTCGAGGACGGTCTGCTCGCGTACGGGCAGCCGGGCCAACAGGGGGCGCACCGCGATGCGGAAGTCGGCGAGTTCGATGCCGGGGTCGCAGCCGCCGAGGTGGTCGAGCAGGGCGCTGCCGCTCTCGTCGGTGTCCTGGTCACGCAGGGCGTCCAGGGAGTTGGGGCGGTAGACGCGGCCCGCCATCAGTCCCTCGGTGGCCTGTTCGACGGTGAGGTCCAGGTCCTCGGCGATCTCCTCGGGGCGGGGCAGTCGGCCGAGTTCCTGTTCGAGGCGGTCCGAACCGCGGGCGACGCAGAGGTAGAGCTCCTGCATGCCGCGCGGGACCCGTACCGGCCAGGAGGTGTCGCGGAAGAACCGTTTGATCTCGCCGGTGATGGTGGGGATCGCGTAGGTGAGGAATTCGACGCCGCGCTGCGGGTCGTAGCCGTCGACGGCCTTGATCAGGCCGATGGTGCCGACCTGGAGGATGTCGTCCATGTCCTCGGCGCGGTGGCGGAAGCGGGCCGCGATGAAGCGCACCAGTGGCATGTTGAGCTCGATGATCGTGCCCCGCACGTAGCTGTAGGCGTGGGTCTCGCGGGCCAGCCCGGCCAGCCGTCCGAACAGCGCGTCGCTCAGTTCGCGGGCCTCGGACTTGCCCATCCGGCGCAGTTCGGCCGCCGTCGGTCTTCGCGGCAGGTCGGGGGGCAGGCCCTCGGGCGGGACCTCCCGGTCGGTCGTTTCCAGGTGGATGGACACGTGATCACTCCTGGGCATACGGGTGAACGCCCGGCGACGCGTGCGGATCCGCACCTCGTGCGTCGCGGACTTCTTCCACCAGGACCCGTGCCCGGTCTCTTCGAGCGCGGTCCCGGCGGCACCGTCCACGGTGCCGAGCGGCCGGAACGGTCACGGCCGCTGCATGAGTGTTCCTACCCCGGGGAGGCGTTTCCGAACTCACGTTCCGGGTGTTCTCCCGCCCGTCTTCCGCGCGGTCGCGCAACGGCACGGCCCGCGCGGGCGGTCGGGCGCGCCTCCCGACCGGTGTCCGCCCGGCCGGGAGGCGGCACGCTCAGTGGTCGAGCGGGCGGGGCCGTCCCGGCCAGGCGGGCCGGCCCGGCTCCCGGGGCCGCCTCGGCTGGACGTAGTCGACCAGCTGCATCATGCCGAGGTCCTCGTGCTGGAGCTGGTGGCAGTGCAGGACGGTACGGCCGGTGAAGTCCTCGTACTTGACCAGCAGGGTGACGGTGTCGCCCGGCTTGCCGCCGACCAGGTCGACGGTGTCCTGCCAGACCGGCGGGTCGAGCCGTCGGCCGTTGCGGTGGGTGACGAGGACGTGGTTGGTGTGCAGGTGGAAGGGGTGGTGGAAGGCCGGCATGGAGTCGTCGGTGTGCAGGGTCCAGCGTTCGACGGTGCCGAGTTCCAGGGTGTGGTTGACGAACTCGGGGTCGAACAGGCCGTAGGCGGGGTCGCGGGTGAGGTCGCCGCCGGGGTCGGCCGCGGGGGTGGGGTGGCTGCCGAGGACGCGGTAGGCGTTGGGGAACGGCGGGTCGAAGACCTTCGCGTCGACGTGGAAGACCACCTCGCGGTCGCTGCCCGGGTCGGCGAGGTCCTTCTCGTCGAGGAAGGGTTTGCCCTGCGGCAGCGTGGTCGGCAGTTCCATCGGCGGCCGGACGGCCTCGCCCGCCACCTCGATCGTCATCAGCGGCACGGGCACGCCCTTGGCCCGCAGTTCGTACGTCCCGGGCTCGCCGCCCCGGACCAGCACGTCGGCGCGGTTGCCCACGGCCAGGGACACCGTCTCGGCGGCGACCGGCGCGGGGAAGGTCACGCCGTCCATCGCGATCTGATGCATCGTCAGTTTCTGCTCCCCGGAGGTGACCTGGAGCGAGAGGGTGGTGAAGGCGGTCGCCGCGACCAGGCGCCAGCGCTGGACCTCGCCGGGGCGCAGCGCGAGGGTGGGGTTGACCGCGCCGTTGACGGTGAAGGTGGGCGGGACGGCGGCCAGGGCGTCGCCGGAGGTGAACTCGGGGACCTTCCCGTCCTTGAGCCGGAGTTCGTTGACGCAGACGACCAGGTCGGCGGCGGCCTTGATCTGCGGCACCTCGTCGACGTCGCCCTCGACGATGATGACCCCGGCCATCCCTCCGGCGATCTGTTCGGCGGTGGCGCCGTGCGCGTGGGGGTGGTACCAGTAGGTCCCCGCCGGGTGGCCGGGCGGGATCTCGACGGTGGTCAGGTACCGCGGCTCGGGGGCGCCGGCCGCGGCCTCGTCGGCGCTGCGCGGCGGGAATTCGCGCAGGACGTTGTCGGCGTTCCCGGAGGGCGAGACGTGCAGGCCGTGGGTGTGCAGGTTGAAGCTGTTCGCGCGGTGCGGCCGGTTGTGCCCGCCGTGGTGCGGCGGGTTCGGCGGGTTCGGCGGCAGGCCGTTGACCTGGGTCAGCCAGAGCGTGTCCCCGGCGCGCACCCGCAGGGTGGGCCCCGGGATGGTGCCGTTGTAGGTGCGCGTGGTGACCGTCCCGTAGCCCGGGACGGCGGTGTCCGTGAACCGGACGTCGAGCGCCTGGTCGAGCACCGCCCTCGACCCGTCGGAGGCGGACCGGGAGCTGCGGACGGCCGGCTGCGGGAAGGGGGTCGCGGCCGTCGCGGCCGTCGCGGGCCCGACGAGGATCCCGTCGGAGCCCGCCACGAGGACGGCGACTGCGGGAACGGCCTTGAGCACCGATCGTCGACTGATTCCGACAATTTCTCTCATAGCCGGGCAATCTAGGTCGACTTCCGCGGGCCCCCGGTCAGGCACACCGCGTGCCTGCCGGGGGTTGGGCCTTCCGTACCACGCTACGAACGCTCCGGATGGGTCAGGTTGGCCCCGTCGCGGGGGTCGAAGACATGGATGCGCGACGTGTCCACCCACAGCTCCAGCGGGCCGCCCTCGACGGCGCGGGTGGCCGGGTTCAGCCGGGCCACCACGCGGTGCTCCTGCATGCCGGTGTCGGCCCGGCCCGAGTCGGCGGCGAGTTCGGCCAGTTCGGCAAGTCCACCGAGGCCGGCGAGGCCCTCGGTCGCCGCCGGTCCGCCCGCCTCCGCGAAGTGGACGTAGACGTCCGAGCCGACCGACTCCCGGACCTCGACGGTCACGGTGACGGTGACCCCTCCGGTGTGCCCCTCGGCCAGGGCGGCGTCCTCGAAGTCCTCGGGGCGGATGCCGACGATCAGTTCGCGCGGCGCGTCCGCACGCTCCAGGGCGCGCCGGGTGCGGTCGTCCAGCGGCAGGTCGCCCAGCGAGGTGCGCAGGACGCCCCGCTCCAGCGCGGCGCCGAGGAAGTTCATCCCGGGCGAGCCGATGAACCCGGCGACGAAGAGGTTCACCGGCTCGTCGTACAGCTGCTGCGGCGAGCCGACCTGCTGGACGACCCCGGAGCGCATCACCACCACCCGGTCGCCGAGCGTCATCGCCTCGACCTGGTCGTGGGTGACGTAGACGGTGGTGGTGCCCAGCCGGCGCTGGAGGGCGGCGATCTGGGTGCGCATCTGCACCCGGAGCTTGGCGTCCAGGTTGGACAGCGGCTCGTCCATCAGGAAGACCTTGGGGTCGCGGACGATCGCCCGGCCCATCGCGACCCGCTGGCGCTGCCCGCCGGAGAGGTTGGCGGGCTTGCGGTCGAGGTGCCGGGTGAGGTCCAGGATCCGGGCGGCCTCCTCGACCTTGACGGCGATGGTCGGCTTGTCGACCTTGGCCAGGCGCAGCGCGAAGCCCATGTTGTCGCGCACGCTCATGTGCGGGTAGAGGGCGTAGCTCTGGAAGACCATCGCGATGTCCCGGTCCTTGGGCGCGCGGTCGTTGACCACCTCCCCGGCGATCCGCAGGGTGCCCTCGGTGATGTCCTCCAGCCCGGCGATCATGTTGAGCGTGGTGGACTTGCCGCAGCCGGAGGGGCCGACCAGGATCACGAACTCACCGTCGGCGATGGTGAGGTCGACGTCGCGGACGGCGAGGGCGCCGTCCGGGTAGCGCTTGGTGATGCCGTCGAGGACGATCTCGGCCACGATCCGCCTTCCTGGTCCGCCGGGTGGGGCGGGCTCAACCTCGGGAACTCGATGCGGGAACTCGATGCGGGAACTCGATGGAGGTCTCAGCCCTTGACCGCGCCGGCGGTGAGCCCGGCGACGATGCGGCGCTGGAACAGCAGCACGAAGACCACGATCGGGATCGTGATGATCACGGCGGCGGCCGCGATCGAGCCGGTCGGCTGCTCGAACTGGGAGCTCCCGGTGAAGAAGGCGATCGCCGCCGGAACCGTCCGGGCCGAGGTGGTGGAGGTCAGCGAGATCGCGAACAGGAAGTCGTTCCAGCAGAAGATGAAGACCAGGATGCCGGTGGTGAACACGCCGGGTGCCGCCAGCGGCGCGATGACCAGCCGGAACGCCTGCCACGGCGTGGCGCCGTCCACCTTGGCCGCCTTCTCCAGGTCCCAGGGGATCTCCCGGAAGAACGCCGAGAGCGTGTAGATCGCCAGCGGCAGCGAGAAGGTCATGTACGGGATGATCAGCCCGGCCCAGGTGTCGAACAGCCCGAGCGCCCGCTCGATGTCGAACAGCGGCGACACCAGCGAGATCGGCGGGAACATCGCGATCAGCAGCGACACCCCGATGAGCAGCCGCTTGCCGGGGAAGCGCAGCCGGGCCACCGCGTACGCGGCCATGGTGCCGAGCACGACGGCGATGGTGGTGGCGATCACCGCGATGCCGATCGAGTTGATCAGGGCGCGGGTGAACTCGGAGGTCTGGAAGATGCCGCGGTAGTTGGCCAGGGTCCACTGGCGGGGCACGAAGGCGCCGTCGGAGAGGGTGCTCGGCTCCTTGAAGGAGAGCGCCACGATCCACCACACCGGGAAGAGCGCGTAGAGCACGACCACCAGGTTGGCGATGCCCCAGCCGGTCAGGGTCCGGGCGTGCCGGCCGCTCATCGGTGCTCCGGTTCCGCGCCGGGCGCGGCCGCGCCGAACAGCTTGACGAAGACCAGCGCGATGAGGGCCACGCAGACGAAGATCAGCACCGAGATCGCCGAGCCGATGCCCAGGTTGAGCGCCGTGAAGAGGTTGTCGTAGCCGAGGATCGACACCGAGCCGGTGCCGTTGGAACCGCCGGTCAGCACGTAGATGTTGTCGAAGATCCGGAAGGCGTCCAGGGTGCGGAAGAGCAGGGCGACCAGGATCGCCGGCTTCATCAGCGGCAGGATCACCAGTCGCAGCCGCTGCCCGAAGCTCGCGCCGTCGACCATCGCCGCCCGGACCGTCTCGTCCGGGACGAGGGCCAGGCCGGCGAGCAGCAGCAGCGCCATGAACGGGGTGGTCTTCCACACCTCCGCGAGGATGATCAGGCCCACGGCCGGCCACTGCTCCGTCAGCGGGGCGCTGCCCTCCGGCAGCAGGGCGGCCAGGTAGCCGGTGCCCGGGGTCCAGGCGTACTGCCAGGAGTAGGCCGCCACCACGGTGACGATCCCGTACGGCACCAGCACCGCGGTGCGCACCGTGCCGCGCCCGAAGAGCGTCCGGTGCATCACCAGCGCGAGCGCCAGGCCGAGCACCAGCTCGACCGCCACCGACACCACGGTGATCAGCACCGTGACGCCGAGCGCCTGCCACCAGAACGGCGAGGTCAGCACCGCGCCGTAGTTGGCGAGCCCGATCCAGTGCGCCTGCTCGGGGAAGCGCAGGTCGTAGCGCTGCAGGGACAGGTAGACGGCGTAGCCGATCGGATAGGCGGTGACACCGAGCATCACGATCACCGCGGGGGCGCACAGCAGCAGGCCCAGCCGGCGTTCCTGGCGGGCCCCGCGCGAGGGCCCGGCCGGTTGCGGTGCGGCCGCGGCGGCGGTCTCGGTGGACGGTGTCACGGGATCAGCCCCTTCGAGCCGAGGGCGTCCTGGATCTGCCCGCGGAGGTCGGCCACGTCCTTCTCCGGGTGGATGCCGGCGGGCGGGGAGAGGGTGTGCGAGATGGCGATGGAGACGTTCTGGTAGGCCGGGGTCTGCGGGCGCACGCTGGCGGAGTCGAGGGCGGCCAGCACGTCGGCGGCGAACGGGTAGCTGGCGGTGAGCTCGGCCGTCTCGTACAGGCTGCGCAGCGAGGGCGGCAGGCCGCCCTTCAGCGCGTTGGTGAGCTGGTTGTCCCGGTCGCGCAGGCAGAGGGTGGCCTCGGCGGCGAGGTCGGGGTGCCGGCTGTACGCGCCCACCGCGAGGTCGATCCCGCCGATGGTCACGCTGGCGGGGCGGTCAGCGCTCACCGCGGGGTACGGGGCCCAGCGGAAGTGCGGGAACAGCTCCGGCCGGTTGGCCTTCATCGAGGGGTAGACGAAGGGGTAGTTGAGTTCGAAGGCGGCCGTCCCGGACTCCATCGCGAGCCGGTTCTGGTCCTCCATCTGGTTCGGCAGCGAGGGGTCGGCGGCCACCGACGTCGCCAGGTCGTGCATCACCCCGGCAGCCGTGACGGCGGGCGCCCCGAGCGAGGGCGCCTGCGCGTCGGGGGTGAGGATCGTGCCGCCCGCGCTGGTGACCAGCGTGTTGAACCAGACCGTCAGCCCCTCGTACTGGGCGCCCTGGATCTCCACGAAGTGCGGCTTGCCCTCGGCGGCCAGCTGCTGCGCCCGGAAGAGCATCTCCGCCCACGTCCCGGGCGGGGTCGGCACCAGGTCGTCGCGGTACCAGAGCAGCTGGGTGTTGGAGTTGTACGGCACGGCGTACAGCCGGTCCCGCCAGGTCGCGGTCCGCACGGCCGCGTCGAGGGTGTCGGCGGTGGCCCGCGCGCGCATCTCCCCGGTCCACTCGCGGATCCAGCCGGCCTCGGCGAACTCGGCGGGCCAGGTGACGTCCAGGCCCAGGACGTCCACCTCGGTGTCGTGCGCCGCCATCCGGCGCACCAGTTGCTGGCGCTGGCCGTCGGCGCCGCGGGGCAGCTTGTTGTAGCGGATCGTGTAGCGGCCGCCGGACTGCTGCCCGCAGCGGTCGGCGGCCTGCTGGAGGGCGCCCGAGTCGTCCGGGAAGTTGTACCAGTTCAGGGTGACCGGGCCGCCGCTCCCACCGCCCCCGCAGCCCACCAGGGCGGAGGCGAGCACGGCCAGTCCGGCGGCGGCGCTCGCCCACCGCGAGCGGAACGTGGGGACCCTCGGCATCGTTCTCCCGCGCTGGGACGGACCGGTCCGGCCGACCCTAGCCGGGCTCCCCCGGCCCGCCCCGGCCTGCCGGGCCGCCGGGCCGGGCGACCAGCCGGACGGCGGAACCGGGCCCCGGGCTCCCGGGAGGCGCCGGTCCGGGTCGGCACGGATACTGGCCGCACCGAAACCTCCGGAGGCTGGGACCGCACCGGAACCGAGGAGCACGCCGTGACCGGACCCGTCGTCGTCGGATTCGACGGCTCACCCGAGAGCCTGGCCGCCGCCGCCTGGGCCGCCCGCGAGGCGCAGCGCCGCGGCCTGCGCCTGGACGTCCTCCAGGCCTGGCCCCGACCGAAGCAGATCGCCCCCGGGAGCAGACCCGGCGACCACCCCGCGCTGGCACGACTCGCCGAACGGGAGAGCGAGTTGCGCACCCTCGCGCCGACGGTGGAGGTCGCCGCCACCTCCGTGGCCGCCGATCCCGTCGAGGCGCTGGAGGCGGCCGCGCACGGGGCCGCCCTGCTGGTGCTCGGCTCGCGCGGGCTGGGCACCCTGCGCGGCTTCCTGGTCGGCTCGGTGAGCCAGGAGGTGCTGCGCCGGGCGGACTGCCCGGTGGTGCTGGTCCGGGCCGGCGGGGACGAACCGGACGGCCCGGTGACGGTCGGCCTGGACCTGGCGCACCCGGCGGACGAGGTGCTGGCCTTCGCCTTCGAGGCCGCCGCCCTGCGCTCGGCGCCGCTGCGCGTCCTCCACGTCTGGTCCCCGCCGGCCGGCAGCGAGTACATGTCCTACGGGGCGATCGGCGGCCTGGAGGGCGAGGTCTCCGCCGTCGAGCGCAGCGGGCTCGACGGGGCCCTGGAC
>NZ_JBIVVI010000286.1:0-8326 GCF_044757675.1 Kitasatospora sp. NPDC091257 | reverse complement strand
GACGGGCCTTGCGGCCCGTCCCCCCTCGTCGTTCACCGGCCGCCGTCGCTCACGGGCCGGCGTCGTTCAGGAGCCGCCGTCGCCGTCCCTCGTCGACCGCCGTCGGTCAGAGGTCGCCGTCGCTCCGGTTGGGCAGTCCGGTCTGGGCGGCGATCGCGTTCCAGAGCGTGGCGGCCTGCTTCTTCGCGGTGGTCGCGGTGCCGCTCGCCTGGACGGCGTTCTTGTAGTGCTGGTTGTCCTGCTTCTTCGCGTCGCAGGAGCCCTGCGCGTCCTGCGCCCAGAGCGCGTACTCGTCGTCGGCCTGGGCCGAGGCCGTCCAGGCCGCGTTGAGCTGGTCGACCAGCTGCTGACCGCCGGGCAGCTTGTCGGCCTTCAGCTGGCCGAGCTTGCTCTGGAGCTCGCGCCGCTTGCCGGCCGCGGCCGTCAGCGCCTGCTGGGACTCGGGCAGCTTGTCGCACTTCTGCACCGAGGCGACCGCGGAGACCACCGAGCTGCGGCTGTCGCTCGCGGTGCCCAGCAGGTCCGACAGCGGCTGCGCCTGGGCCTTGACCTCCGGGTCGACGGCCGCGCCGGAGCCGCTCGCGCTCGGCGCCCCGGGGGTGGTGGTGGCGCCGGCGGTGGCGGCCGCCGGGGTGGTCTTCCTGTCGTCCTTGGTCTCGTCGCCGCCGCTCATCAGGACGGCGACCAGGATGCCGGCCGCCGCACAGCCCGCCACCACGCCGCCGATGATCAGCTTGTTGGACGAACGTCCGCCGCGTCCCGAGCCGCCCGCCCGGTGAGCGCCTGGCCGACCACCAGCGTGTGGATCTCGCTGGTGCCCTCGTAGGTCAGCACCGACTCCAGGTTGTTGGCGTGCCGGATCGGCGAGTGCTCCAGCGAGATGCCGTTGGCCCCGAGGACCGTGCGGCACTCGCGGGCGATCGCCAGCGCCTCCCGCACGTTGTTGAGCTTGCCGACGCTGACCTGCTCGGGACGCAGCCGCCCGCCGTCCTTGAGCCGGCCGAGGTGGACGGCCAGCAGCGCGGAGTTGCCGAGCGCGAGCGCCATGTCGGCGAACTTGCGCTGGGTCAGCTGGAAACCGCTGATCGGCCGGTCGAACTGGACCCGCGAGTCCGCGTACCGCAGCGCCGCCTGGAGCGAGTCCCGGCCTGCGCCGACCGCGCCGAACAGGATGCCGAACCGCGCCTCGTTCAGGCAGGACAGCGGGCCGCGCAGCCCCTTCGCTCCCGGCAGTCGGGCCTCGGCGGGCAGCCGGACGCCGTCCAGGTGCAGCTCGGAGGTGACCGAGGCGCGCAGCGACAGCTTCCGCCCGATGTCGCGGGTGGTGAAGCCGGGCGTGCCGCGCGGCACCAGGAAGCCGCGCACGCCGTCCTCGGTGTTCGCCCAGACGGTGGCGACGTCCGCGATGCCGCCGTTGGTGATCCACGTCTTGGTGCCGTCGAGGATCCAGTCCGAGCCGTCGCGCACCGCGCGGGTGCGCATTCCGGCCGGGTTGCTGCCGAAGTCCGGCTCGGTGAGGCCGAAGCAGCCGATCGCGGTGCCGGCGGCGAGCCCGGGCAGCCACTCCTGCTTCTGCTTCTCCGAGCCCCACCGGTGGATCGAGTACATCGAGAGCGAGCCCTGGACCGAGACGAAGCTGCGCAAGCCCGAGTCGGCGGCCTCCAGTTCGAGGCAGGCCAGGCCGTAGGAGACGGCGTTGGTGCCGGCGCAGCCGTAGCCCTCCAGGTGCATCCCGAGCAGGCCCAACGCGCCGAGTTCGGGGGCGAGTTCGCGGGCGAAGTGGGCGTTGTCGAACCACTCCGGCAGGTGCGGGCGGACCCGGTCGGCGAGGAACCGGGCGACGGTGGCCTGGATCTCGCGCTCCTCCTCGGTGAGGAGGGTGGCGAAGTCGATCAGGTCGAGCGGGTCGGACATGGCGGTGCCGGTGCCGTGCGGGGTGCTCATGGGCGGTCCTCGAAGTCCTGGTCGTGCGGGGGAGGGTTGTGCGGCGGCCGGTCGTGCGGAGGCTGCTCGTAGGGAGACCCGCCGTGCGGAGGCCGGTCGTGCGGGGTGTCCAGCCAGGCGGTGAGTTCGGCGGTGTGCTCGCCGAGCCGGGGCGGGGGCAGCTGGTAGCGGGGCGGGGTGCGGGAGAGGCCGATCGGGTTGGCGACCAGGTCCAGCGGGCGGCCGTCCGGGCCGGGCAGCGGTGCCCGGGGCCGCAGGCCGAGCGAGTCGGCGAGGTCGAAGGCCTCGGCCAGGTCGTTGACCGGGCCGCAGGGCACGCCGAGCGGGGTGAGCACCGCGAACCACTCGGCGGCGGTGCGGCGTTCGAGCCGGGCGGTGAGCTCGCGGGCCAGCACGGTGACGTGCGCGACCCGGTCGGAGTTGGAGGCGAAGCGGGGGTCGGCGGCCAGCTCGGGGGCGCCCACGCCCCGGCAGAGCGCGGCGAACTGCCGGTCGTTGCCGACCGCGACGACCAGCGGGCGGTCGGCGGCGGTGAACAACTCGTAGGGGGCGATGGACGGGTGGCGGTTGCCGAGGATGCCCGGCACCGCGCCGGCCAGGGTGTAGCCGGCGGACTGGTTGACCAGGCCGGAGAGCAGCGTGGAGAGCAGGTTCAGCTCCACCAGCTGGCCCCGGCCGGTGGTCTCGCGCTCGCGCAGTGCGGCCAGCACGCCGACCGCCGCGTGCAGCCCGGTCAGCACGTCCACCAGTGCGACGCCGGTCTTCACCGGTTCGCCGGGGGCCGGGCCGGTCACCGACATCAGACCGCCGACGGCCTGCACCAGCAGGTCGTAGCCGGGCAGTTCGGCGCCCTTGCCGGGGCCGAAGCCGGTGATCGAGCAGTAGACGAGCCGCGGGTTGAGGGCCTGGGCGCGGTCGGGGTCGAGGCCGTGGCGGGCCATCGTGCCGGGGCGGAAGTTCTCCACCAGCACGTCGGCGCGGCGGACGAGTTCGACGGCGCGGGCATGGTCGGCCGGTTCGCGCAGGTCGAGGGTGAGGGAGCGCTTGTTGCGGTTGACGGAGAGGAAGTAGGTGGCCTCGCCCTGGGCGTGCGGCGGGCCCCAGGCGCGGGTGTCGTCGCCGGTGCCGGGCTGCTCGACCTTGATCACGTCGGCGCCGAGGTCGGCCAGCAGCATGGTCAGGTAGGGCGCGGCGAGCACCCGGCCGAAGTCGGCGACCAGGACGCCGTCCAGCGGGAGTCCGGTCATGCCCGCCCCCGGGCCGGTTCGGCGGAGGTGGCCCCGGGCGCGGCCGTCGCGTCGCCCGAGGGGGCGTCGCCGCGCAGGTGCGGGCGGGCCAGCAGGAGGTAGAGGCCGCCGGCCGCGAGCACGACCACCGCCGAGAGCAGCACGAGGTAGTTGTCGTACCAGGCGGCGTCCGGGGTGCGGCCCCAGCAGATGTTGACGATCGCGGCGACGCCGTAGACCAGCGCGCCGATGTTCACCGCCAGGCCCCAGCGGCCGAGCCGGAAGTCCCCGCTCGGGCGCCAGCCGCGCAGCCGGGCCCGCAGGGCGGCCAGCACCACCATCTGGAAGGCCAGGTAGATGCCGATGCTGGAGAAGGAGATGATCTTCGTGAGGGCGCCCTCGGAGAGCGCCGAGGCACCCACGATGATCACACCGGGCAGCGCCGCGGCGAGCAGCAGCGCGTACGGCGGCACCCGCAGCCGGTCCGAGACGGTGGCCAGCAGCCGGCTGCCCACGATCATCCGGTCCCGGGCGAAGGAGTAGGCGAGCCGGCTCGCCGCCGCCTGGAGGCTGAGCACGCAGGACAGGAAGGAGATCAGCACCACGCCGATCACCACCCGGGCGCCGACCGCGCCGAAGGCGTCGTGCAGCACCTTGGCGACCGGATCCTTGTCGTCGCCGGAGACCACCGCGCCGATGTCCTGGATCGACATCACCAGGGCCAGGCTGACCCCGATCGCCGCAGCGCCGCCCACGTAGATGGTGCGCCGCATCGACTTGGGGATCTGTCGACCTGGGTCCGGCACCTCCTCGGCGACGTCGCCGCAGGCCTCGAAGCCGAAGAACAGGAAGACCGCGATCAGCCCGGCGGCCAGGAAGGCGTCGGCGTAGTCGCCGTCGCCGCCCGCGCCGAAGCGGTCGAGGACCACGCCGAGGCCGTGGTAGCGGTGCGTCAGCAGCAGCCAGGCGCCGACCGCCAGGGCGCCGAGCAACTCGGCGGCGAAGCCGAACACGGCCGCCGCCGACAGCACCCGGGTGCCGCCGAGGTTGATCACGGTGGCGAGCGCCAGCAGGCCCAGTGCGCACCAGACGGTCGTCGCGGTGCTCGGCTCGACGCCCAGCAGGGCGGCCACGTACGGGCCGGCGCCGTAGGAGACGGCCGCGATGGTGGACATCAGTGCCAGCAGGTAGGTCCAGCCGGTCAGCCAGCCCCAGGTGCGGCCCCAGAGCCGGCGCGCCCACGGGTACACCCCGCCGGCCACCGGGAACTGGGCGACCACCTCGCTGAACACCAGGGCCACCAGCAGCTGGCCGAGGCCCGCGATCAGGAAGCTCCAGACCATCGGCGGCCCGGCGGTCTGAAGTGAGGTGGCGAAGAGTGTGTACACGCCAACGACGGGGGAGAGATAGGTGAAGCCGAGCGAGAAGTTCGCCCAGAGGCTCATGTCGCGCTTGAACTCGGAGGTGTAGCCGAGGGCGGCCAGCCGTTCGGCGTCCGGGTCGGGGGAGTGGACGGTGGCACGTGCACTGGCATCGGTCATGACCTGCTCCTGGGAACGTGTCGTGATGCGTGGGGGAGCACTGCGGGGTGCGGCTCGGGCCGAGGTTGCGGGAAAACATACGAGATTGAGTTTCTAGGGGCAAGAGTGCGCGTCGGACCTGGAGGTACCCTGCGGGAAACATCCGGTCGGGCAGTGATCGGGCAGTGATCGGGCGAGGATCCGGCGGCGATCCGGCGGCGATCGGGCAGTGATCGGGCGGCGATCCGGCGAGGATCCGGCGACGGCGATCGGGGAGGGGAACGGCGTGACGACCATCGGCAGTGCGACCCCGCTGCTCAGTGCCGTCCTCGCGCCGCTCGCCGACCTCGGCCGCGCCGACGCGGTGGCCCGCCGGATCACCGAGGCGATCGCCCTCGGACTGGTCGCCGACGGGGACCAGCTGCCCAGCGAGAACGACCTGGCCGACCAGCTCGGCGTCGCCAACGGCACCGTCCGCGAGGCCCTCGCCCTGCTCCGCGAGGCCGGACTGATCGAGACCCGGCGCGGCCGCAACGGCGGCAGCTTCGTCCGCATCCCCGCCGAGGGCTCCGAACACCTCCAGCTCGCCCGGCTGCGCGACCTCGCCACCGTCGACCTGCGCGACCTCGGCGACGAGGAGCTGGCCGTCTTCGGCACCGCCGCCCGGCTCGCCGCCGAGCGCGCCCCGGCCGACCTCGGCCCCCGGCTCACCCGACTGGTGCACGACCTGCGCGACGCCGCCGGGCCCGCCGAGCAGCGCCGCGCCGACGCCCGCTTCCACATCGAACTCGCCGTCGCCGCGCAGTCGGTGCGGCTCACCCAGCTCGCCGTCCGGCTCCAGGCCGAACTGGGCCCGCTGCTCTGGCTGCCCGCCCCGCACGGGCCGGACCAGGAGCGCTTCGCCGAGCAGCACCGGGAGATCCTGGTCGCCGTGCTGGCCGGCGACGCGGCCGGCGCCCGGGCCGCCGCCGAGACGCACGCCGTGGCCTGCGTGCACCATCTGGTCCGGCGGCACCTGGAGTTGGCGGACGACGGCTGAGCCGGGGCCGCGCCACCGTTCCCGGATCCCTCCCTCGCCGCCGGAGCCGTCATGACCAGCGCGTTCAGCACCACCCTGCCCGTGGCCCGATCCGCCGGTGTGCCGGTTGCCGGTGAGTCCGCCGCCGGCGGGCCCGTCCTGGGCGGGCCCGCCGCCGGTGACCCTGCCGCCGTCGAGCGGTGCGCCCGGCAGGTCGCCGCCGCCGTCGACGCGGTGCTCGCCGAACTGGACGGCCTGCGGGCGGCCGCGGCGGGCTGCTGGGCCCGGGCGGCCGCCGAGGGGCGCCGGCCCGCCGTGGCCGAACTCGCCGTGGTGCACGGGGTGGTGAGCGAGTTGCTGGCGCGGCCCGGCTCGCGCTGGTTCGGCTGCGGAGCGGTCGTGGCACCCGGCGCGCTCGCCGACGCCGACCTGCACGTGGAGTGGTGGTACCGCGGTGCGCGCGGGGCGGGGGAGCGGCGGTTGCGGCTCGCGCTCGACCCGGCGGACGCCGAGTTCTACGACTACCGGGTGCTGCCCTGGTTCGCCCGGCCCCGGGACGAGGGGCGGGCCGCGGTGGCCGGGCCGCAGGTCGACCTGCTCTGTGCCGACCGGTACGTGCTGTGCTGCGCCCGGCCGGTGGTCGTCCCGGGTGCGGGCTTCGTCGGGGTGGTGGCCGGGGACGTCCCGCTGGCAGTGCTGGAGCGGCTGCTGGTGCCCCCGCTGCGGGCGCTGTCAGGCGACGCGGCGCTGCTCGACGGCGAGGGCAGGGTGCTGGCCGCCACCACCCCGGCCCTGCCGGTGGGTTCGCTGGCGCGCGGACTGCTCGCGGACCCGGCGTCCGAGCGGGCCGGGGTGCCGTCCGCGGCGGTGGACTGGGCGGTGGTGCGCGGCTGACGGCGGCCGGAGATCTGTATGACCTTCATTTGTGAAGGTATTACTCGTTCCGCTTCCCGCGGCCGGGCGGCGTGCTGAAGCAGCAGTCCCCGCAGAGCCCGGCACCCGGACCCACCCGGTAGTAGAGGCAGCAGCTGTTCCGCCGGAACGCCGTGCCACCCGGCCCGGCGCGCAGGATGCCCGACCCGGCCAGTGGCGGACGGTCCAGCAGCTCCGCGGCCAACGCCCGTGCGGCGTCCGGCGCGTGGGCGTCCAGCACCCGCAGCGTCCCGGCCAGTGCGGAGGCGGCGTTGCCGAGCAGCAGACGGCGGGAGAGCGGGGCGGCGGCCCGGACGGCCTCCGCCAGCGGCGTCAACTGTCCCAGCAGGACGGCCTCGTGGAGCTGGTCGGTGAGCGAGCCGGCGTCCGGGCGGGCGGGCTCCGGCGGTGCCCACAGGTCGAGCGGGCCCTGGTCCGGGATCCGCACCCAGGCGTGCTCCAAGGTCGGGACCGTCCCCAGCAGGACCGCCGAGCCCAGCCCCACCGACCAGAAACGGGCGGCCAGCCCCAGGTGCAGGATCGAGGCGGCGACCCGGGGCTCCCCGGTGCCGAGCCGCTGCGCCACCACCCGCAGCCGCGCCGCCAACGGCGCGTCCGGTCCGGTGCCGTACAGCTCGGCCAGCGGCCGGAAGCCCTCCGGCGGCCGGCCGGCCGGCGAGGTGTCCAGCGCGAAGTACGGCCCGACGGCGGCGAGCCGGGCGTAGTCGGGCGAATGCCGGTCGGGCGCGGGGTTCAACGGCCCTCCCCTGTCAGGTCGTTGAACCCCGCGCCCGGCGGTGGCGGAGCGGTCGGACGGTCGAGGGACAACGGGGCCTCCAGGTCTGCGGGTGCTCGGGTGGCGGTGCGCAGCCCCGGCCGTCGCCCGGTCGGCCCAGGAGGCCCTGACCGGTCCTGTCGGCCCGGTCGGTCGGGTGTCAGCTGCGCACGGAGAAGTCACCACTGGTCGTGCGGATGAACGGTACCGTGCCCTGGCAGTCCGACACCGGCTGGCCGAGCGCGCCCCAGACCCAGCCCATCCGGTCCCCGCGCCGCCCGTCGTCCTCCACCGAGAGCGAGACCTTCCGGCCGATCAGCTCCAGGCCCGGGAACCACGGCGCGTCGCCCTTGGTGACCACCCCGGTGGCGATCGCCTCCCGGCCGCCGACGGCCAGACAGGTGATGTCGCCCTCGAAGTCGGCGACCAGCCGGCCGTCGGTGTGCACGTGACGGACGTGGAAGTGGCCCGTGGTGCCGCGCGGATCGGTGTTGGTGGTGGCACGGGCGTCCACCGAGATCCGCACCGGGTCGCCCTCGAAGCCCTGGAACCCGGTGGTGAGGACGGTGTTGCCGGTGCCGCGTACACCGACCGGCCCGAAGTCGCCTGCTGGGGCGGCCGGTTCCGGGGCGGTGACCGGTGCGGCGGGGGCCGGCTCCGCGACGGCGGCCGGTGCGGCGGTGGCGGCGGTCGCGGCCAGCAGGAGCAGCGAGAGTGCGGCGGTGGCGAGGCGGCGGTTCATGGCGGTTCGGGTCTCCTTCGGCGCGGGTGTTCACGGGTGACTGTTCCCGTGCGGGGGCCGGCGTGGGCGTCCGGTTCGGGTGTCCTCTGCGGGTGTTCCGATGCCACCGATCATGCTCCCGCCCGGTCGCGCAGACCTCCTGCTGCGGAGGGGAGTTGACGGCGGACCGCTCCCTCCTGAGGAGGACCG
>NZ_JBIVVI010000285.1:0-8330 GCF_044757675.1 Kitasatospora sp. NPDC091257 | reverse complement strand
CCACAGCCGGGCCAACGCCCGCAGCGCGGTCCGGGAGTCCTCCCGGCCGCGGGGCCGCCGCGGCGCGCACCCCCCCGCCCCCCCCCCCGGCGGGGGCCCGGCGCCCCCCCCCCCCGCGGGGGGCGCCCGCCCCCACGGCTGCCCGGCAGCGCCCGTCCACCGGCCCGGCACGGCGCCGGCGGGCGCCCATACCGGCGCGCGGTCCGGCTCAGCAGGGGCTGAGCCACCAGACCCAGTCCCAGGAGGCTTCAACGTCCCAGCTCAAGCCACCGGGTGAAGTCCAGCCGAGATTTCCGTTGCGGTCGTAGAACTTGGCGTGCAATGTGGCCCGCTGATTGTTGATCCACGATCCGGTCCCGGTCCAGGTGATGCGATTCAGCTGATTGCAGGTGAAGAACTGCAGGGACGTGCCCCAGAAGTTCGGCAAGCTGAAAGCGCATACATAGGTGTACGGGCAGAACTCTTCGGGACCGTCCGGCGCGGAGAGGTCACGAGCCCGCTGCTCCCCGGGCAACGGAATGAGCAGTCTCCCTCCCGCGCTCAGGTCGATCTTGTTGATGGCCGTCTGGGTCCCGCCCATTGTGGCCAGATAGCCGTTGACCGTGTCCTGAAGTGCCGCAGCCTGAGAAGTGTTCAGCCCGACGCTCCTCGCCTGGGCCGAGAAGTCGGGGCGGGCACTGTTCGGGCCTGGTCCAGAGACGGCACCGGCCGTACCCGTGGTCGCCAAGATCGTGAAGACCGTCACCGCTGTCGCGATGACGGCTTTTCCCAACGCTGTCAACCTGCGAATTCCATGCCTTGCCACCGAGCCGCCCCCTCCGAGAGATGCCCTCTTCTCGCACGGGAAACAACCTCTTTCGCGCGCCCCGCTTTCTGGGGCCGACGCAATGGGAAGGCGTTTCCACAGGTGTGCGCCTTGAGCCGGGCTTTAACTATGCACCTGGGAGCGCAGGTTGAGGCAAGAGGCGGGGTCGATTTATTATCGGCCAAATTTCAACGAAGGTTGGCCCCCTCTGCGCGGTCGGTGGCGGTGAGAGCGGCGCGCCCGGCGAGCAGCCGTCCGTACAGCCCCAGGTCCCCGGCGGTGAGCGGGCGGAGCCGAACGAGTACGGGCCCGTCGTGGAGAATCACCTCCATGCGCATCCTGATCGTCACCACCGGCTCCCGCGGGGACGTCGCACCGTTCACGGGCCTGGGCCGGCGCCTGATGGACGCCGGGCACCGGGTCGCCGTGGCCGCCCATCCGACCTTCACGACACTGATCGAGTCCTGCGGCCTGGAGCACCGGCCGCTGCCGGGGGACCCGGAGGAACTCATCCGCGCCAGGGCCCGCGCGACCTCCCCGGAGGAGACCCGCGCGCTGATGACCGCGTTCGTGGACGGACTCGCCGACGGCGTGGCGGACGCCGTGGCGGGCGGAGCCGACCTGCTGCTCACCGCCTTCGCCCCGTCGCCGCTCAGCCGCACGGCCGGGGAGGCCCACGGCGTGCCCGTCCTCGGCACCTACCTCACGCCCGCCTTCGCCACCAGGGAGTTCCCGCTGCCCGGCCCCGCCGGCAGCGAGGACCTGGGACCGGAGGGCAACCTGGCCGCCGGCCAGGAACGGCTCCGGAGCGCGGACCGGCTGTTCTCGGGCGCCGTGGCCCGGATGCGCGAGCGCCTCGGCCTGCCCGGCACGACACCACCGCCGCCGCTCGGACACACCCGACCGGTCGTCCACGGCTACAGCCCCCTGCTGCTGCCGCGCCCGGCGGACTGGCCGGCCCCGGTCGACGTGGCGGGCTTCTGGTGGCCCGCCCGGCCGCTGGACTGGCAACCCCCGGCCGAACTGCTCGACTTCCTCCACGCCGGTCCGGCCCCGGTGTTCATCGGCTTCGGCAGCATGGCACCGGGCGAGGGTGCCCGGCTCGGCGAACTGGTGACGGCGGCCGTGCGGCAAGCCGGCGTGCGCGCAGTCGTCCAGGCGGGCTGGGCCGGCCTGGAGGCGGCGGGCGACGGCATCCTCTCCATCGGCGACCTCCCCCACGACTGGCTCTTCCCCCAAACCGCCGCCGTTGTCCACCACGCCGGAGCCGGCACCACCGGCGCCACGCTGCGCGCCGGCGTCCCCGCCGTACCGGTGCCCGTCATGGTCGACCAGCCGTTCTGGGCGGCACGGCTGCACCGGCTGGGAGTCGCCCCGCAGCCCGTGCCGTTCGCGGACCTCACCGCCGAACGCCTCGCCGCCGCCATCACGGCCGCGCTGGCCGAGCCGGTCCGCCGCCGTGCGGCCGTCGTCGCCGGGCTGATGGCAGCCGAGGACGGCGCCGGCGCCGTCCTCGACCACATCGCCCGGATCGACGAGAACCCCGGCCGCTGAGCCCCGCCGCCCGCCGACGGCCTGACCGCCGACGGCCCGACCGGGGCGGCGGAGCCGAGCCGATCATGGGTGCTTCGCAACGCACAAGATCACGCCGAGGCCGTACTGCTGTCCGGTGGACGACCAGGCCGTGACGGTCTCAACAGGCGGCCCGAAGAGGGGTGTTGGCGGCACGGGTCAGCTGCGTCGGCCGGCCCTGATGTCGCAGCGGGTGGACCAGCCGCCGACGGGAACCAGCCGCTCTCCGCTCACCCGCACGACGACCGGCTTCCCGTCCTCGAAGCCGATTCGATCGCCGACGGCCAGGAAGAGCGGTCTTGCCGGCTCGAAGGCGTAGCCGTTGTCGGTTTCAAAGTCCTCCACCAGGACCAACCGCGAGGTCGGCGTGGCCCCATCGGCAATCAGTCGCATGCCGAGATGGTCCCACGCCGTGCGATGCCACCACGGGCCAATCCAGCAGGCCGGCAGGCCAGAGGGACTGCCGGCACTAGCATGCGTGGATGGACCTTTCGCATCTCGGCACGCCGATCGGGCCGATGACTCGCGTCCACGGCGGGTTCGCCAACCGGATGTACCGGCTCGACACCGACCAAGGGTCCTTCGCGGTGAAGGAGTTGAACCTCGTCGACCGCCGCTGGACCTATCGTGTCGAGGACGTGTTCAGGTTCGAGCGGGCGGCCTTCGCCGCCGGCATCCCGATGCCGGAGCCGATCTCGGCCGGCCACCGCACGCTCGTTCATCGATGGGTCGAGGGAGAGAAGGTGCCGGAGGCACCGGTGTCGGCGGCGTACGCGTTCGAGATCGGTGAGATCCTCGCGCGCATCCACGCGCTCGACGTCGCGTGGCCCCATGAGTCGATCGAGGAACCGACGTCACGGGACTGGCCCGAGCTCGCCGCGCGGGCGGCGGCGACCGGACAGCCGTGGGCCGACGAACTCGCCTCTCACGTCGAGACGTTCCTCGCGATCGCCCACTTCGTCGACACCTGCGAACGGCCGGGCCCCGTGGTGCTGACCCACAGGGACATCCAGCCGTGGAACCTGCTCGCTCGGGAGGGGCGGCCGGTGGTGCTCGACTGGGAGCTCTCGGGGATGCTCGACCTGTCCGGCGAGCTGGGCTCGACCGCGCTGAGCCTCGCGAAGGGGCCCGGCTTCGACGGCATCGAGCCCGCCGTCTTCCGCTCGGTCCTCGACGGCTATGTCACGGGGGGCGGAGCGCTGCCGCCGTCTGGTCCGAGCTGGTTCGTGTTCATGGTCGCCGGCTGGCTGGGGCACACGAGGTGGAACATCCTCCGGTGCCTCGCCGGTGTCGAGGCGAGCACCGGCCCCGGCCTCGCGCTGTCTCACGAGTCCGTGCGCAACGGCGTGCGCGGCCTCCCCGACCTGTTCGGCCGGCTTCCGGAGCTCGGGGCGCTACTGGTGGGCTCGCGTATTCAACCGTCGCGAGTCGACCCACCTGACTTCGGCGCTGCTGGTGAGTGTGACAGCCGTGGGGGAGATCCTGGGTGTCAGGGGCATCCGCTTGGATGAGCACGTGACTGTCCATGACGTAGCCCGCCGGCTCCCTTCGATCGCCGACCTGCGGAACCTGTGCCGCTCACTGGCGATGCTCGATGCGATCTTGAGCCCGGACTGGGAAGGCCGGTACTACTCCTTCAACGCGGGCTGGGCCGACGGCGAGGAGATGGCGTCGATGCGCAACGGGTCGGGGGACGAGTACTCCATCGTGTTCTCGGCTGCCGGGGCCTATGTCCGTGGATTCGACCACGAAGCGCCGATGAGCCCGTACGGCAACGACGGCGAGCCCTGGCCGGGAGTGATCGACGAGGTTCCGGAGGTCTTCAGGCCCTTCGTCGAGGAGCCGGCGTTCACCGACGAGGACGACGTTCCCGTCGTGACGGCCTGCCTGTGGCGGGAGGCGACGGACGATCGGTGGCGGCACGGCATGATCGACTTCCCCGCCGAGTGTTCCGACCCCGACGGGGCAACGGGCCTGTTCGAGCTCCTGGTCGACCGTTCGCCGGAAGCGTTCCAGCGCTTCGCCGAGGACTCCTACGAGGTTCCCGTGGACCTGGAAGCGGTGCGCGACGTCTATGCCTTGCGACCGCTGAGCCGGAAGCTCGTGTCATCGCTGAACTCGGAGCTCACCCTCGTGGACCTGGCCGAGGACATCGCCGAGATCGGCTACCCGCAGCCGGTCCGGGGCGTGATCCGAGCTTCGTGAAAGCGACGGGCCCGATATCGACGGAGCGGTGTGAAACGACCCCGGCGGCCGTCAGGCCGCCGGGGTGGGTCCCACGATGTTGAGGGTCGGGCCTTCGCCGTCCGGGACTTCGGAACCGAAGGCGACGCCGGGTGCCGGGCGGCGCCCGTTTCAGCTTTCCGGACCGCCGAACCAGCGGTCCGCGGCCCGCTCGAACGCTTCACGATCAGGTGCGCGATCGCCTGCCCAGGCGACCACGCCGTCGGGCCGGACCAGCACGGCACCCAATCCGAGGTCGTCCTTCGCCGGACCGGCCGCGTACCGCATCCGGCTCTCCCAGCCCCTCGCCGGACCGTGCAGGCATCGGTCGGCGCTGAAGTCGAGCGTGACGCCCCGTCCGTCCCGCATCAGGTCGCCAAGACGGGTGCCGTCTTCCAGGCAGAAGTCCGGGGCGCTGCGGCCGGCCAGCGGGTGCTCGCTGCCGAGGTCGTAGCGGATGGACGATCCCGATATTCGCTCGAACACGTAGGTCGTTCCGTCACGGGTGTTGATCAGGTCGCGAATCACCCCTTGGACGGCTTGGCCGTGCGGGTCCGGCCGCATGGCCGCCACCTGTGCGCGCGACCAGTCGAGCACCGCCGACCCCACCGGATGGCGCTCGCGGCCGTAGGTGTCGAGAAGTCCGTCCGGCGCGTGTCCGTGCACGGCCGCCGCCAGCTTCCAGCCCAGGTTCAGGGCATCGCCGATGCCGGCGTTGAGTCCCTGCCCGCCCAGGGGCGAGTGGATGTGAGCGGCGTCGCCCGCGAGCAGGACGCGTCCGTGCCGGTAGGCCGTCGTCTGCATCGCCCGATCGGTGAAGCTCGACGCGAGACGGACCTCGCTCAGTGTCACGTCGGTGCCGGACACCCGGCGCAGAACCGTCTGGAGATGGTCGCGCGTCGGCTGCCGCGAGCGATCGAACGCGCCGCCGTCGAAGTCCAGCACGGCGATGTAGTCCCCCGCGGGCTGGAGGTACATGCCCGTGGGTGTCAGATTGAACCCGGGGCTCAGCTTCTCGGGGTCGGCGACGGTGGCGAGCATGGTGTAGCCGGTGCACAGCGGCTCGGTCCCGACGAAGTCGAAGCCCGCGAGCCCGCGTACGGTACTGCGTCCGCCGTCGCAGCCGACCAGCCAGCGTGCCGTGTACGCGTGTTCGCCCGCCTGCGCGATCACGCTCCCGTCCTTGTGCGCGATGGCCGAAACCGTGACGCCGCGCCTGACGTCCACGCCCAGCTCGGAGGCCCGCTCGGCCAGCACCGCCTCGATGGCTTCGACGTGTGTCGGCATGCCCTCCGGTGCCGGGTTGGGCAGCCGGTACGGCAGGGCCGCGGAGTCGATCCTGGCCGGATCGAGCATCATGCCGGCGAAGTGGCCACCGCGACGGGGAACCGACGGCGCGTCCGGTCCCGGGTGCGCGCCGGGCTCGTCGTCGACGCCCGATGCCTTCACCAGCCGGTGCAGCATCCCGCGGCGGTAGAACGCCTGGACCGAGGCGGAGGACAGGCCCCGGATGCCGAGCGGCAGCGCCTTGAACGGCGAACGGGGTTCCGGATCCCGTTCGAGCACCAGGACCGAGCAGCCCGCGAGGCCGAGCTCGCAGGCGAGGAACAGCCCCACCGGGCCGGCGCCCACGATCACTACGTCATGCACAAGAGATCCCCTTCCCCTGAATCCGCAGCCGGATCGGCACCCGGCGGGACCTCTTGAAGGTCCCAGAGCCCACCTGCATCTGACCGGCGCATCACCGACAGGCCGCTGACACCCGACCGGCGGCCTGCCGGGCACGCCGCCCTCCGCGCCCCCGGTCCGTGTCCGGTCCCGGGGTTCCCGCAGGGCTGCCCGGTCAGCGGAGCGCGACGGCGTCGCGGGCGGCCCACTCGGCGAAGGGGCGAGGGACGTGGCCGAGGACCCGCCGGCGACGGCCCCACCAGCGTGCGTGCGGTGTGACGTCTACGGGCGGGTGCCCTTGACGTTGGGCTGGGTCTTCTGGTTGTAGATCTCCTGGCCGTCCGCGTTGTAGGCGTGGACGTAGGGGGCCGGGGGGAAGGAGTTCTCGTTGTTTCCGGTGGAGACGGCCGCCGTGTAGGCGAACGCGCCGCCCGCCATGACGGCCGGGTACTGCGTCGGGTCGTCGCCGTAGCTGATGGTGACCTTGGCGACATCGGGTGTGTAGTGTCCGGCGCCCAGCGAGAGGAACTGCCCGGCACCGGTCGGCGTGCTGAAGCTGTCGAAGTACTCGATCAGGTGGCCGGTGCCCCACAGGCGGTCGTTGATGAACGTCGGAGGGACGGACATGCTGGTGCCCTGGTGGCCCTTCGACTCGCACTGCACGTACTGGTCGGCGGAGTTGACGGCGACGACCACGCCGTCGGTGTCCGGCGAGGCGACGGGGGCGCGGACCGCGATCACCGCGTGGTACTGCGACGCGTCGGAGCCCAGGCAGGAGGCCAGGATCCCGGCGACGGCCCCGGCCTCGATCGGGGCCGTCGTCGTGCTGGTGACGGTGAAAGCCGCCGGGGCGGCAGTCGCACCGGTAACGGCCGAGCCGCTGCCGGGGACCACCGAGGCGCCGGCCGAGCCGGCGTCGGAGGCCGTGGCGGTGGGCGTACCGGCGGGCTTGCCTTGGGCCGTGGGGGTGGGCGTGGAGGTGCCGGTTGCGGCAGTGGCCATTCCCCCTGCGGTCGCGATGGCCGCGGCGGTGACGGTGGCGGCGATGAGCATGATCGGGCGGATACGCATGAATTCGTGTCCTTTCCTGCGGGCGTCCGGTTGATGCCGGCACCCCTGTACGCCTCTTGACGCCGGGCAGGTCGCACCCCGCGCACGTGATCCAGGTCATAGGTCGTGGGCGCAACGCCTGGACGGGGCTCGTGCGTACAGGGCGGGAGGCTCCGCCCAGGACGCACGGATCCACCGCCGCGGCCGAGGAGTGCTTCCTCGCGCACCGCCTGTGCCGCGAGCCGACGGACAGCCCCGGAAGAGAGGCCCTTGATGACGCCACAGGAGTTCGACGCGTTCTACGCGGCGTCCTTCTCCCGCCTGACCGGGCAGCTCTACGCGATAACCGGCAACTGGTCCGAAGCACAGGACGTGGTCCAGGAGGCCTTCATCCGCGCGTGGGACCGACGGCGCACCTTCGACCCGGGCAACGCCCCGGAGGCATGGATCCGGACCACGGCCCGGCGGCTGGCCGTCTCCCGCTGGCGACGTCTGGCCCGGGGCCTGCACTTGGCCGGACGCCACCACCGTCAGGAACCACCCACCGTCGAGCCGCCCACCGAGGAACACCTGATGCTGGTCGCCGCGCTCCGCGACCTGCCCGAGGCACAGCGGAGCGCCCTGGTCCTGCACCACATGTGCGACCTCTCCGTCGAGCAGGTCGCGGCCGATACCGGCGCCAGCGTCAGCGCCGTCAAGAGCCGCCTCGCCCGCGGCCGGGCCGCGCTCGCGGCCAGACTCGCCGACCGGGCCCCGACCGGCGAGGAAGGAAAGCTCCGTGTCTGACCCCATCCACGACACCCTCGCCGACCGGCTGCGGCTGCTCGGCACGCAAATGCCCGCACCGACCCTGCCCGCTGCGGAGATCCGCCGACGCGCCGACCGGCGCCGCCACCGCCGACGGGCCCTGGGCGCGGTCGCGGCCTGCACGGCAGCAGCCCTGTGTCTGGCTCTCCCGTCCGCGCCGCACTCACCGGGACCACGACAAGGAGCAGCCACCACAGAGACCCCC
>NZ_JBIVVI010000284.1:0-8346 GCF_044757675.1 Kitasatospora sp. NPDC091257 | reverse complement strand
GGCCCGTCCTCCGCAGGAGGGGCCCGCCCTACGCCGATCGGCGGCCCGCGCATACTGGGGAAGCACACCGCCTTCACACGCCGAGGACCCCCATGAAGCTCAGCCGCCGCACCTCCTGGTTCCTGACCGCCTTCGGGGTCTGGTCGATCATCATCTGGACGACCTTCGTGAAGAACCTCTGGAAGGACTCCGGCGGCCAGGCCTTCACCAACGGCGACCACTCCCAGCCCACCACCTTCTTCTGGGTCCACCTGCTCCTCGCCGTCACCTCCTTCGCCCTCGGCATCGCCGTCGGCACCATCGGCGTGCGCGGCCTTCGCGCCACCACCCGCCGCACCCCGGCCACCGACTGAGAATCCCCGTTGCCGCTGTCGGCCCCCACTGGCAGGATCCTCACCGCTCGTGCACGTCTCGAACAGATCTGCCGACAGAGGGTGGGGATTCCTTGAAGAAGCACACGCGTTCACGCAGGCTCGGGGGGCTGGTCGCGGCGACCGTGGCCGCGGGCCTGCTCACCGTGCCGACGGCGGCCGTGGCCGACACGGCACCGACCGTCCTCGGGACGGAACAGGGCGGTGACTACGTCACCAGCGCCTGCGACTCGACCACCGTCCCGTTCTGGAGCGGACGGACCATGTACGGTCCGAAGCTCGTCGCGAACGTCACCGGCACCAGTGCCCGGTTCAGCGTCCGGGACGAGACCACGGGCGCCCAGGACCCGGTGTACACCGGTGAGGCGCAGGCCTACGGCCAGCGGTCCAGCGTCAAGGTCCCCGGCCTGCTGGACGGGCACAGCTACGCCTGGCACGCCTGGGCCCTCCAGGACACCCAGGCCTCCGCCCCGTCGGCGGACTGCCGCTTCTCGGTGGACACCACGAGCCCGACCGTCACGGCCTCCTCGACCGATTTCCCGGCGAGCGGCCCCGCCACCAAGTACGCGGGCCAGACCGGCACCTTCGTCCTCACGGGGCTCGACCCGGCGCCGGCCGGCGGCACGGCCTCCGGCGTCGCCTGCATCCGGTACGGCTGGAACTACCTCGGGGTCGGCGACTGCAATTCGACGAACGCTGTCCGGCCGGACGCCGACGGTACGGCGAAGGTCGACCTCAGGGTCGTGGACTGGGGCACCAACACCCTCATCGTCCAGGCGGTCGACAGGACGGGCAACGTCGCCTCGGCCTCCTACACCTTCTACGCCCGGTCGAACCCGAACCCGCCGAAGACGCTCGGAGACGTCGACGGGGACGGCACCGCGGACATCGTGCTGCCCGACGCCCAGGGCAACCTGCAGTACATCGGCGTGAACGCGACCGACACCACGCCCAACGCGACGATCCGGGCGCTCGCCTCGCCCGACCACAACGGCTGGGCGTCGTACCGGGTCGTCCACCGCGGCTGGACGGACGACCACGCGCCGTCCCTGGACGACCTGTTCCTCCACCGGCCGGGCTCGGGCGCCCTCTACCTGTACCGGAACTTCGACTACGGCTCCTTCGATCGGAGCCTGCTCGGCGCCCGGCGTTCGACCAGCTGCGTGGACGCGACGGGCACGGACGTGCCGTGCCCCGCGGACTACGCCTCCGACTGGTCGAAGGCGGACCAGATCGTCGCGCTGGGCCCGGCGGCCGGAGGCTTCGACCCGGCGCTGGTGACACTGGAGAACGGCGACCTCTGGCTGCACGCCGGAGGCGACTTCGCGTACGGCTGGCAGACGGCCCGCAAGCTCACCACGTCAGGCGGCTGGGCCGGCTACGACCTGGTCGCCCCGGGTCCGGACACGGCCGGGAACCTCGCCCTGTGGGCACGCGACCGGGCCACCGGCGAGCTGCACGCGTACCCGGTTCCGAAGCAGGCCGACGGCACCTTCGACTACTCCGCCCTCGCCGACCCCTCGGCGAACGTGGTCGCCACGGGCTTCACCACCGCCGCGTACCCGACGCTCGGCAGCTCGGGCGACGGTGATGGGGACGGCACGCCGGACCTGTGGGCCGTCACTCCCGACCGGCACCTGGTGACCTTCAGCGGCTGGTCGGCGCCGAAGGACCTCGGCGCCCTGCGCTGAAACGGGCGAAGGCCCCCGCCCGATCGGAGGATCGGGCGGGGGCCTTCGGGGTGTCGGGCGGGGATCAGAAGCGGCGGGTGACCAGCGCCCGCTTCACTTCCTGGATCGCCTTGGTGACCTCGATGCCACGCGGGCAGGCCTCGGAGCAGTTGAAGGTGGTGCGGCAGCGCCACACGCCCTCACGGTCGTTGAGGATCTCCAGGCGCTGCTCGCCGCCCTCGTCGCGCGAGTCGAAGATGAAGCGGTGCGCGTTGACGATGGCGGCCGGGCCGAAGTACTGGCCGTCGTTCCAGAACACCGGGCAGGACGACGTGCACGCGGCGCACAGGATGCACTTGGTGGTGTCGTCGAAGCGCTCGCGGTCCTCGGCGGACTGCAGGCGCTCCCGGGTCGGCTCGTTCCCCTTGGTGATGAGGAACGGCATGACGTCCTTGTACGCCTGGAAGAACGGGTCCATGTCCACGACCAGGTCCTTGAGGACCGTCAGGCCCTTGATGGCCTCGATCGTGATCGGCTTCTCCGGGTCGACGTCCTTGATCAGGGTCTTGCACGCCAGCCGGTTGCGGCCGTTGATCCGCATGGCGTCGGAGCCGCAGATGCCGTGCGCGCAGGAGCGGCGGTAGGTGAGGGTGCCGTCCTGCTCCCACTTGATCTTGTTGAGCGCGTCCAGGACGCGCTCCTTCGGGTCCATCGTCAGCTGGTAGTCCACCCACACCGGGTCCGGGTGCTCCTCCGGGTTGAACCGGCGGATCCGGAAGGTGACGGTGATCGGCTGGACGGCACCGGCTTCGACCGCGTCCAGAGCGGCCGAGTGCTTCTCCACGGTCGGAGTGCTCATCAGTACTTACGCTCCATCGGCTGGTAGCGGGTCGTGACGACCGGCTTGTAGTCGAGGCGGATGGAGGTGGTGCCGTCGGCGGCAACCTCCTGGTACGCCATGGTGTGCTGCATGAACTTCACGTCGTCACGGGTCGGGAAGTCCTCGCGGTAGTGGCCGCCGCGGGACTCCTCGCGGGCCAGCGCGGAGACGGCCAGCACCTCGGCCAGGTCGAGCAGGTTGCCCAGCTCGACGGCCTCCAGCAGGTCCGTGTTGTACCGGAAGCCCTTGTCCTGGATGGAGACGTTCTTGTAGCGCTCCTTCAGCGCGGCGATGTCCTCGACCGCCTGCTTCAGGGTGGCGCCGGTGCGGTACACCATCGCGTTGGCGTCCATGGTCTCCTGCAGTTCCTTGCGGATCTGCGCCACGGACTCGGTGCCGGTGCTCTCGCGCAGGCCGTCGACCAGGGCCTGGACCTTCTCGGCCGGGTCCTCGGGCAGCTCGACGAACTCGTTGGCGTTGGCGTAGTCGGCGGCGGCGATGCCCGCGCGACGGCCGAACACGTTGATGTCCAGCAGCGAGTTGGTGCCCAGGCGGTTGGCGCCGTGCACGGACACGCAGGCGACCTCGCCGGCCGCGTACAGGCCCGGGACGATGTCGGTGTTGTTGCGCAGGACCTCACCCTCGACGTTGGTCGGGATGCCGCCCATGGCGTAGTGCGCGGTGGGCTGGATCGGGATCGGGTCCGTGTAGGGCTCGATGCCGAGGTAGGTGCGCGCGAACTCGGTGATGTCCGGCAGCTTGGCGTCCAGCTGCTCCGGCGGCAGGTGGGTCAGGTCCAGGTAGACGTGGTCGCCGTCCGGACCGCAGCCGCGGCCTTCGCGGATCTCGGTGTAGATCGCGCGGGAGCAGACGTCACGGGACGCGAGGTCCTTCATGACGGGGGCGTAGCGCTCCATGAAGCGCTCGCCGTCCTTGTTGCGCAGGATGCCGCCCTCGCCGCGGGCGCCCTCGGTGAGCAGGATGCCCATGCGCCAGATGCCCGTCGGGTGGAACTGGAAGAACTCCATGTCCTCCAGCGGCAGGCCGCGGCGGTAGACCAGGGCCTGGCCGTCACCGGTGAGGGTGTGGGCGTTGGAGGAGACCTTGAAGAACTTGCCGGTGCCGCCGGAGGCGAAGACGACCGACTTGGCCTGGAAGACGTGGATCTCGCCGGTGGCCAGCTCGTACGCGACGACGCCGGAGGTCTTGCCCTCGCTGATCAGCAGGTCGAGGACGTAGAACTCGTTGAAGAACTCGACGCCGTGCTTGACGCAGTTCTGGAACAGCGTCTGGAGGATCATGTGGCCGGTGCGGTCGGCCGCGTAGCACGAGCGGCGGACCGGGGCCTCGCCGTGGTTGCGGGAGTGACCGCCGAAGCGGCGCTGGTCGATCCGGCCCTGCTCGGTGCGGGAGAAGGGCAGACCCATCTTCTCCAGGTCGAGGACGGCGTCGATGGCCTCCTTGCACATGATCTCGGCGGCGTCCTGGTCGACCAGGTAGTCACCGCCCTTGACCGTGTCGAAGGTGTGCCACTCCCAGTTGTCCTCCTCGACGTTGGCGAGGGCGGCGCACATGCCACCCTGGGCCGCGCCGGTGTGGGACCGGGTCGGGTAGAGCTTGGTCAGGACGGCGGTGCGGCTGCGCTGCGTCGACTCGATGGCCGCTCGCATGCCGGCGCCGCCGGCGCCGACGATGACGGTGTCGTACTGGTGAATCTGCATGGGGGGTTAACTCGCCTCTGGCCTCTGCCGATGGTCGATGGTGCTCGCGGCTCAGATGTTGGGGTCGAAGGTGAAGATCACCAGGGTGCCGAGCAGCACGGTGAAGACCGTGGCGGTGCCCATGAGCCCCTTGAGCCAGAGCCGGGTCGAGTCCTTCTCGGCGTAGTCGTTGATCACCTGACGCATGCCGTTGGCGCCGTGCAGCATGGCGAGCCAGAGCATCAGGAGGTCCCAGCCCTGCCAGAACGGCGAGGCCCAGCGGCCGGCCACGAAGGCGAAGCCGATCTTGGAGACGCCGCCGTCGAGCACCAGCATGATCAGCAGGTGGCCGAGGATCAGCACGACCAGAACGACACCGGACAGGCGCATGAAGAGCCAGGCCAGCATCTCGAAGTTGGTGCGGGTGCGACGCGGGGTCTTCTTGGTCCGCTGGCGCGGAGGCTCGATGACGAACGCGTCGGCGGGGTTGCCGGTGCCCAGTCCCCTGCCGGTGTGCGCCTGCTTGGAGGGGACGACGATGGCGTCGGAGTATTCCGTGGACATGTCTCGGCTCACTTCCCGAACCAGGAGATCAGCGTGTGCTGGAGGATCCCGTAGAAGGAACCGGCCATCAGGACGACCCAGACGCCGACGACGGTCCAGAGCATCTGCTTCTGGTACTTCGGGCCCTTGGACCAGAAGTCCACTGCGACGACGCGCAGGCCGTTGAGGGCGTGGAACAGGATGGCGGCCACCAGGCCGTACTCCATCAGGTTCACGAGCGGAGTCTTGTACGTCTGGATGACGGTGTCGTAGGACTCCGGCGACACTCGCACGAGGGCGGTGTCCAGGACGTGGGCGAACAGGAAGAAAAAGATGAGGACGCCGGTGACTCGATGAGCCACCCAGCTCCACATGCCTTCCCGGCCGCGGTACAGCGTTCCAGCCGGCACGGAAAAACCCTCCGGAAGCGATTGGGGGCTCGGCCGGCTTCGGTGTCGGTCAGCCCGGCCGGGTACGGTCCACCGGCCGCCAGCATCCTATCGACGCCTTTCCGTGAACCGCCTCCGGGGGCCCCAGGTGTGATCAATCAGGCACTTCTGGCCTAGCGGGGCGGGAACCAAACCCGAGGGCGTCACGATGGGTGACGGCATGCCCGCGCCCCGTGCCGGAAGGTGAGGGGCGCGGGGCGGGGCGGGTTCGGATTCGGTGGTGGTTCGGATCGGATGGTGCCGCGGCCTCACTCGTCCGGGCGGTTTCGTGGGCGGGGTCACCCGCGCGGGTGAAGAGGAGTGGGTGAGGAGGGGTGGGTGATGTGCGCTCAGCGCGCCGCGGCCTCCGAGGGGGTGGCGACCAGGTGCTCCAGGCGGGTGAGGGCGATCCGGCGGAGTTCGTCGGACGCGATCAGCCGCTCCTCGTCCGGGTCGTTGGCGAGGCGGGTGCGGATGGAGGAGAGCACGGTGTCGAGCATCTCCTCCGGGGCGACCCCTTCCAGGCAGACCACGAAGACGTGGCCGAACCGGGCCTCGTACGCGGCGTGCGCGGCCCGCAGCGCGGTGTGCGCGGCCTGGCTTCCGGGAGCCCGCATGCCGAGCAGCGGCTGCGGCATCCAGCTCTCGTCCGCCAGCGCCTCGGTGAGGTCGGCCGGGCGGAGGTCGTAGGAGGCCTCGCTGGCGGCGGCCAGCAGGGACTCGATGTCGGGGTAGGGCCGGTGTGCGGTGAGCCGCAGGGCCCAGCGGTGGCTGCCGCAGCAGGCCAGCAGGGCCTCCTCGGCAGCGCCGGCGTCGGCTTCGTTGAAGCGGTGCAACCCGAGGAGGGTCGGCTCTGTTCTGACGTCGAGCCGCTGTGACGGGATGTCGCTGGCCAGCGGGTCCTCCTCGTGAGGGCGGGAAGGTGCCGGTGGAGTGGGGTGGTGAACCGGTGGGATGGGGGCTGCCGAGGGGCGCGTTGGCGCCGGTCGACCTGCGCCTCAAAGGTAGTTGAGCGGTCATCAGTTGGGGAGGGCGCGCGCCGAATTCATCCGGACGAGCTATCAAGTTGTGACGTTGACACCTGCGCGTCAGCGCCCTCCCCGCGTCCTGCCGCCGGCCGCGGCGCCACCGTCCACCGAGGACCCGGGCCGGGCCGGTCCGGTCCGGTCCACGGGACTCAGTCGCAGCGGGTGCCCGCGGCCGGCATCGTGCCCTCGGTCAGGTAGGCCTCCATGGCCCGGTCGATGCAGGCGTTGCCCTTCCCGAAGGCGCCGTGCCCCTCGCCGACCCGGGTGAGCAGGGTGGCGTTGGCGAAGCCCTTGGCCAGCGCCTCGGCCGAGGCGTACGGGGTGGCCGGGTCGCCGGTGCTGCCGACCACCAGGATCGGCGCGCTGCCGTCGGCCCGCACGGTGTGCGGCGTCTCCTGCGTCCTGAACGGCCAGTAGGCGCAGCCGGCCTCGCTGAAGTCGTCCACCGTGACGCCCCTGGACATCAGCGGCGCCTCGGCGAGCAGCCGGTCCACGGCGGCCCTGGCGTGCTCGGGGGTGGGCGCGGGGCGGGCGGCGTCGGCGCAGCCGATCGCGTTGTTGGCCTCGTCCACCGGGCTGTAGTGGCCGTCCGCGTCCCGGCCGTTGTAGTCGTCGGCGAAGGCCAGCAGGTAGTCGCCCTTGTCGCGCACCATCGCCCAGCCGAGGGCGGCGCGCAGGTACTTCCAGGCGGTCGTCTCGTCGCCGTAGAGGAGCGAGATGGTGCCGGTCCAGGCCTGGTCGCGGCCGAGCTTGCGGCCGTCCTTGGTGGTCAGCGGGTGGTCGTACAGCCCGTCGAGGAAGTCGGCGGCCTTCTTGGCGGCCTTGGTGCCGTCCTTGCCGAGCGGGCACTCGTCGGCGTGGTTCTCCACGCAGTCGGCGGCGAAGCGCTCGAAGGACTTCTCGAAGCCGACCTGCTGGTCGACCCCGTGGTCCAGCCGGTCCTGGCCGGGGTCGACCGCGCCGTCCAGGATCAGCCGGCCGGTGTTCTTCGGGAACTCCTCGGCGTAGAGCGCGCCGAGGTACGTCCCGTAGGAGATGCCGAGGTAGTTGAGCTGCTTGTCGCCGACCGCGGCGCGCAGCACGTCCAGGTCGCGGGCGGTGTTGCGGGTGCCGACGAAGGGCAGCAGCCTGCCGGACCTGGCCTGGCAGGCGGCGGCGTGCTCGGTGGCCTGCTTGACGTGCTCGGCCTTGCGGACGGCCGGGTCGAGGGAGGCGTCCGTCTGGTTGACGGCGTCGTGCTGCTTGTCGTCGTAGCAGACGACCGGGGAGCTGTCGCCGGTGCCGCGGGGGTCGAAGCCGACCACGTCGAAGCGGTCGTGCAGGGTGCCGGCGAACTGCTTGGCGCCGTACGTGACCATCCCGACGCCGGATTCGCCGGGGCCGCCGGGGTTGACCATCAGCGAGCCGATCCGCTGGTCCGGCTTGGCGGCCGGGTACTTGACCAGCGCGAGGTCGAGGGCGTCGGTGGCGGGGGCGGCGTAGTCCAGCGGGACGTGCAGCGTGCCGCACCGCAGGCCGGATATGTCGATCCTGGCTTTCTCGGCCCGGGCGTCGGCCGGGCAGTCGGCCCAGGTGATCTGCTGGCCGTAGAACGGCTTGAGCGCCGGGTCGGCCTCGCCGGTGGGCCTGGGCGTCGGTGTCGGGGAGGCCGTGGGGGTGGCGGCGGCGGGCGCGGTGGTGCCCGCGGCCCGGTCCTGGGCCGGCGCGGCGGTGTCGTCGCAGGCGG
>NZ_JBIVVI010000283.1:0-8350 GCF_044757675.1 Kitasatospora sp. NPDC091257 | reverse complement strand
GAATGGAGTACAGATGTGTGCTCTTCATTTAACCCTGACGGCCTCGACGGCAACCCGGGCCGATTGGGCAGAACCCGGCCGGGGGGCCCGGGAACACCCCGGGGCCGCCCCACCACCCGATGGAGCCACCACCCGATGACGCACACCGACCCATCCCACGCCCACGACATGCCGATGGCGGTCTTCCCGGGCTACCTCGCCGGCCCCGGCGAGGACCTCGACACGCTCTTCGCCTTCACCAGGGGGCGAGACGACTGGCTGCTGACCGTGGAGGACAACAACCTGGTCGCCTGCCACGAGAGCGCGACCGGAGTCGTGATCCTCGACCGGACCGAGGACAGCACCTACCCGCGGTGGACCATCGCCTCCGGCCGAGCGGCCTCGCCTGGAACGCCACGTTCGACGCGGCCACACCGGCCTAAGTGGTCATGGCCGCAGCCCGCCGCCTCGCCCACGGCACGGGCCAGCCCACCCACGCCGAACGCGAACAGCACCTGTGGAGCCACACCTGCCACGCCGACACCTTCCAGGCCCTCCACACGGAGGCAGCCCGCGCCCGCTGGAGCGCCGGCACCCGGTGCTGCACCCCCACCCTCGACGCGCCCGACGGCACCGCCACCCTGCGGATCCACCGCGCCGCCGAGGGCCACGGCGACGCCCGCGACCTCGCCTACACGCTCACCGCCGGCGCCCGCGGCCACGAGGCAACCTGGCGGACGGCCGAGTTCAGCCGCACCGTGCCGACCAGCGTCATCAGGGCCACCCTGCGCACCGTCACCGACCCCGGCCGCTACACCCGCCGGGCCTCCCGGATCCCGATGCTCCACCGCGCCGCCCTGCGCACCCACCCGGTGGCCCGACGATGCCCGGAGCCCGCCCTTGGCCGATGACCAGCCCGGCCACGGCACCGCCCAGGGCGAGCAGCACGTCGTGGCGCGCCCCGGCTACCTCGCCGGGCCGGGCCACTCGGACACCGCCAACGCGGCCTTCGAGGCCTTCCTCGCCGAACACCAGGGCTGGTCCCGGCACTCCTGTGACGGCGGAGACACCAGCGTCGCCGTCAGCGACTGCCTCACCGGCCGGATCCGGAGCGACCACGAGCCGGGCGACCGCAACTCCCGCTGGATGGTAGCCGGATACGAATCCGCGGTCGGCGAGCGGCAGCCGCAGTGGCGGTAGACGCGGCCGCGCTTGGCTGAGGAGCGCATGGCGATCACTTCATCGAGCTGGGGGAACGGCCTGTATCCCACCAGTCGCCCTGGAGCGGTCCCCGGGACCACCATGCGACCACCAAGGGGCCTGGAGATGCTCTGACCCGGGCTGATCCCTTGACGTGTGCTCAAGTCACCTGCGGCTCCGTTGAGCGGCTCGCAGCCTTGTGGATCATGCCCAGCGGCCCGATTCTTTCGCGCAGCGTCACTACAGGCGATGGGTTGACTGCTCTGGGGTGTGAGGTGGTCTGGGCGTGGCGCTGGCGGTGGTTCGGGCTGGGGTCGGCTGCGAGCTATGGTGATTGCTCTGAGTAATATCGGGCCGATCGGGGGGCGGGTGTCGATTGGCTGGGCGGGCTACCGCTCGATAGCCGTCAGGTTGAGTGTCGTCGCTCTGAGTTGCCGAAGAGGCTGGATGGCTGACGCGCAGCCCGTCACACTCTGTGATTGTTCACGGGGTTGTGCCGAGCCGTCGGGGTGGGCTCGGAGCTGCTTGTCACGGGGTGGAGTCGACGCTGGCGCGTCGGTTGGTCCGGGTATGAGCGCCGTCGGCTGCCGGGTGGATGCGGTGTCAGACGAGTCGGTCGCGGTTGTCTGCGGCGATGGCGCGGACGAGTGCGGCGAATTGGGCGCGGCTGTGGTGCTGGTGCCGTTCGGCTGTCTCGTCGTCCGATTCTTCCTCGTCGTCGTCCCGATCCTCGTCCTCGGCGTATTCCTGGTGGAGGAGCCAGCAGCCGTTGATGCCGGTGAGGAGGTCTTCGAGGAGGTCGCGGGCGGGGCGTCGTGGGTCCAGCGGGGTGAGGCGGATGCCGGTGAGCGCGGCGTCCGCCTCCTCCGAATCGTCGTCGGCGTACTCGGTGATCACCTCCTCGGCCTCCTCCAACTGCTCGCGGAGAGCGGCCGGGTCGGGCAGCACGCCGTCCCCGATCCGCATGGCGTGGCGCACGAGCCCGGTGACCGCGTCGTAGGGGGACACACCGGCCTCAAGGAGTTCCAGGACGAGCGTGGGTGTCGCGTGGGGGAGTGCCTCGATGTTGTCCGCCTCCCGGATCACCTCGGTGGGCGCGTACCCGGACGCCTCCGAGACGGCTTCGGCTGCGGCGTAGAGCCAGTGGGCGGCTGCCACGGCCGCTGCGGTGGGGTCGATGTCGGAGTAGAGCGCGGCCGGGCCGAACGGGTCCTCCTGGAGCAGCTGGTCGGCGGCGGCGACCTGGACGGGGGAGGCGCCTTCGCGGCTGAGCAGCACGGCCTGCTGCGCCCGTCCGGTGAGGTTGCCGAGCTCGGCGCCTTCGACGGCGGCCAGCTCCACCGTGGTCTCGGCGCGAATCGCCTCGGTCAACTCGGGGTTGTCCAGGGCGATGAGGGCGCGGCCGACGCGGTGCGCGTTCTCCAGCACCGGGCTGTACTCGACGATCACCGAGCCGCCCTGGGGAAGGTTCGGCGTGGTCACGGCTGCGGCGACCCCGGCGGACGCCTTGCGTTCCTCTTCCCGACGCCAGCCCTCGCTGTTCACCTCCAATGAGTCGGCGGCGCCGGCCGGGTGGGTGTAGGTGCGCCAGGCCGCCGCCGACAGTTGGGTAAGGGCCGCAGTCAGGCGGGAGAGCGCGGCGAGGTCCGTGCCGGCCGGGACGGCGGCGATCCGTGAGGCAAGGTCGCCTTGGCCGGTTCCCCAGGTGGCGATGAGTTCGTGTCGAGCGGGGTCGACGCAGTAGCGGGTCATGACGGACCACCTCCAGCTCGACTACGTCATATCACCTGTCACGGAGGTGCTATGACGTATCGTCAGTCTTTGGCTCGATCGAGGTCGACTGGAAATCATCGAGGTGTGGCCCGCTGCTTCTCGCCGGGAGCGTGCTCTGCGTCGCGTTCGGGTCGGCCTTCGCCGACTTCCGGAGTGAGTGGCTGCCGATTCCGGCCGCACGGATGGCGAAATATCGCTTTGAGGTGACGGATGATCACGATGTGTGATGTGATCGGTTCTTGCCAGGCGGGCGGGCCCATGACGATGGTCGATGCCCGCTGCTCGGTTCCTGGTGCGATGAGTCCGGCCTGGCCTGTTTTGTCGAGGGTCGGGCGCTACCAGCAGCGTCACTCGTGTCGGTAACGAGGGGATTTTTCATGTCGGTGTCCGTCGTGGACCTGCTCGCCAGCTTCCCGGCCCCGGGGAGGACATCGTTGTCCGAGTGAACCGGCTGACGGGAGCGCGTTGGCGTCCATAGTCTGATGCGACGAACCCGTCAGCGATCAGGCGGTAGCGCGGACGGGTGCGACTTCAGGAAGCGACCGAGTTCGTCGTTGCCCGACTGGTGAACCGCGCCCATGCGCAACGGGGACCTCCTCCTTGGTCAGGCCGGCCGTCCGCCCTGCTTGGCATCCCTTGGTGCTCTCCGAGCTTTTCCGCCTGCGTACACCCTCACAATCCCATGGGGAACTTCGTGGACCAGATGAACGTCGTCGCTGGAATCTCAGGACCTGTTGACGGCCTGCGCGCCATCCTCGAAGCAAAGTATCGCGTTTCAAATCTGCAGTCTTTCTGGTTGCAGGGGCCCGGAGAAGCAAGCATGCCGGTCCCTGATCGGGATTTCACCGTTCACGATCTGGCGCCGCAGCCCATCACCGCCACGTGGGTGTCGGTGCCGCCTTCGGGGCAGCCGTTGTTCTGCCTGTACCTGGAGATGCCCGAGTTCGCCGGCCCCGGGGGCTACTGGGCGGAGTTCTACTATCGGAGTGGTGGGTCGGCTCCGAGTTTTTCGGTCCGCCGATTGAAGGAGCCGCCGGGAAGTTTCACGGGGCCGGTGTTCGGGATCATCGGGCAGCGTCAGACCGCGTACCCCTATGTGAGGTCTCCGATCAGTCGGGCCAGTTCTCGGGAGGGCATGGTCGACCTGTTGACCCGCAGGTACGAACTCAGCCCCGACCACGAGTCCTTCTGGTTGCAGGGGCCCGGAGAAGCAAGCATGCCGGTCCCTGATCGGGATTTCACCGTTCACGATCTCGCGCCGCAGCCCATCACCGCCACGTGGGCAGCGGAAGGGCGGAACATGGCAGGCAAAGCTCTCTTCAGCCTGTTCTTCACCAGCCCCGGGTTCCCGGGCACCGGGAAATGGGCGCAGATCTTCTACGATCCCACGGGTCCAGCCTTGACGGCACTGGCTGCGGACGCGCCGGCCGAGAAGGCTCCCGCATTCGCTCTGAAGCCGGGCAGGCAGAGCGCGATTGCCGCGCCGCCACCGGCTGGCTCCTGAGCATGTCCGCGGATTTCACTCGAGTTTCCCGGAGGGCGCTGTGGCGATTTCTGTGTCCGAGCTGCTGGCTTTGTTCGACAGCTCGAGCGGGTCTGGGGTTTTCGAGCTGCCGGGTTCGGCGCTCGGAATCCCGGAGGTGTCCGACCTGTTCGATGTGTACCTGGGGGGTGGGCTGAGCCTGTCCGTGCCGGTCTTCGACCGTGAGGCCCTGGAGGCGGCGGGAGTCTGTGACATCCCGGAGTTGGGTGTGAAGCTGGCGACGCGTGTGCACTTCGCCGCCGACGCGGGCCGGATGTCCGTGGTGGGCTGCCGGGTGGCGGTGGAGGCTCCGTCCTGGGTGATCGAGACGCAGTATCTGCAGACCGACCTGACCAGGCTTCGCCCTCTGGGGTTCGACCCGTTGTCGGTCGTCTTCGCTGCGCTGCCGGACGCCCTGGGCGGTGCCCGCCCAGAGGTGTACCTGACGGTGGCGTTTCCTGCTGGCAGCCCCGCCAGGCGCGAGACCGTGCGGGTGCTGGGCGCGCAGTCGGCCGTCGTCGGACTGTCCGGGGATTTCCCGGACGCCCCGGCCTTCGATCAGCTGGCGGATCTGGCGGCTCTTCCGTTCCTGGACGCGTCGGTGATGGATCTCGTGCGCCTGCCGGAGGAGATCAGCGGCCGGCTGGGCAGCTTGTCGCTGACGTCGGTGAGCGCGGCGTTCGACCGGTACCTGGGACGCCTGGAGGAGGTGAGCGTCGCCCTACGGTTGCAGGGGGACGCCAGCTGGCCACTCATCCCGGGTCTGGTGGAGCTGGACCGGGTCGATCCGTTGCGGTTGGACGCGGTGCGGGAGCGTGCCGGGGCGTGGCAGGTGGACGTCACGCTGGGGGTGCGATGCACGGTGCGCGGGTCCTATGTTCTGGACGGTGAGTTGGCGCTGCCGGCGGGTCGGCTGTCGGCGGTGTTGTGGAACCCTGCGGGCGGCAGTGACCTGATCGGGGACGGGGCCCTGACAGGTACCGGTATCGACCCCGCCGGCGTCCAGTTGAGGTTCATCCACGTCTCGGCCGATGTGGCGTCCAGGTCCTACACCCTGGCGCTGGCCCTGGATGCGCGCTGGCACCTGGCTGCGGATGTCGTCTTGACCGGACTGGAGCTGCGTTCGGCCGGCACCGGCACATCGGTCCCCGGTGTGACATTGGCGGGCACGCTCGACGTGGGCGGGACTCCTGCTGTGCTGGAGGGGCGGCGCAGGCCCGATGGGGTGTGGGAGGTGGAAGGCTCCGCGTTCCAGGTGGACTTCGCCGGGTTTGCAGGCTGGTTCGAGCAGACGTTCGGCGTGCCTGTGCCACAAGCCGTGGCTGGTCTGGCAGTGGACCGCGTGACGCTGTCGCTGGCCTCGGACCTGTCAGGGCGTGTCTGGTGTGCTGGTTCGCTCCCACTGGGCGACGGGCTGGAAGGCGCGGCCTTCGCGTTGGACGCGTGGGTCGGCGTCAAGCCGCCTTCGGGGAAACGGCCGGTGGATTTCTCGGCCTCTTTGACGGTCGGGGTGGAGGTCGACGGTGAGCCCCGGGTCATGGACTTCACGGGGGACTTCGGCGCCGACGCCGCGGGCTCGCGGCTCACCCTCGAGTGGGCGAGTGAGCAGGGGATTCCCATGCAGGACCTGATGGCCGCCCTCGGCGTTGATCTGCCCGATCTGCCCAAGGCGTTGCGACCCGAACTGCAGGCCCTGTCAGCGCGCTACGACTCCGCTACCGGTGAGGTCCTGCTGACGGCCGCGACCGAACGCACAGGCTGGGTCTATGCCAGCCGTCCTGGCACCGGAGCCGGCAGCCCCCGCAGCACCGCCGCCGCGGTGCGGGCCCGGCTCGGCGCGCGTGCCTCGGATCTGCCGCTGGTCGGCGAGGCGATGCCGCCCGGCGCGGACCTGGTGCTCGACGCCATCGTCTTCACCTCGACGCCCACCGGCTGGACCGCCGACCAGGCCGCCTTGCTCAACTCCGCACTGGATCAGGCCGATTCCGCAGCGGAGCGCAGGCTGCCGCGCTTCGCCGCCGATCGGGCGGCCGGGCCCGGTACCGCCGTCCAGATCGAGCTGAGCATCGGTGGAGTGTCGCAGGTCCCGCTGGTCCTGCCGATCACCACAGGTGCGGGCGGCGCGCTCGTGGCTGTTCCCCTCGGCCCGCTCGCCGTGCGCACGGCGGACGAGGGCTGGTCGCGCGAGCTGGACCTGGTGTTCGGCCCGGTGCGGTTCTCCGGGATCGGGATCGGCTTCGCGGACGGGCAGATCTTCGTCGCCCTCGACGCCGTCCTGTCAGTGGGCCCGGTGCGGCTGATCCTGATGGGCCTCGGACTGGGCATCGACGGGGAGTTGGACGTCGCGCCCCGGCTGCGCGGGGCGGGCGTGCAGCTGGAGAAACCGCCGCTGAGGATCAGCGGCATGGTGGAGCGCCGCACCGGCTCGGAGGTCGCCCCGGGGCTCAAGGAGCAGTTCGTCGGGCTTGCCGCGATCGAGACCGGGTTCTTCGCCCTGAATGCCGCCGGGTCGTATGCCAAGGCCGTGGACGGCTGGTCGTCACTGTTCCTGTTCGGCGAGATCTCCGGCGGTGAGCAGGGACTGTTCGGGCCGCCGCCGTTCCGGGTGATCGCCATCTCGCTGGGCTTCGGCGTCAACAGCACCGTGCGCACCCCGACGATCGACCAGGTCGGCGAGTTCCCGCTGGTGAACCGGCTGGACGGCGTCGGCAGCGGCGACACGCCCGCACAGGTGCTGGAGAAGCTCGCCGGCCCGGGCGGCTGGATCACCCCGCGCGAGGGCCAGTACTGGGGCGCGGGCGGGATCGAGTTCAGCTCGTTCGAGTTCCTGCGCTCGCGCGCGCTGCTGCTGGTGGAGGGCGGCGAGTCCTGGAAGGTGCTGCTGATCGGCCGTACCACCATCGACCTGCCGCGCAGCAAGGCCGCCAAGAAGCCGATCGCGCGGATCGTCATCGACCTGGCCATCGGCTACCACCACGATCAGGGCCTCTTCTCGATGGACGCGGTGATCGCGCCCGGCTCGTACGTCATCGACCCGGCGGCCGAGCTCACCGGTGGCCTGTCGCTCTACATCTGGGGCCAGGACCGCACCGCCCTCGGCGGCGGCAAGGGCTTCGTCTTCACCCTCGGCGGCTACCACAAGAACTTCAAGAAGCCCGACTACTACCCCGACCCGCCCCGCGTGGGCTGGCGGTGGGCGATCGGCCCGGTGGCGATCCGCGGGCAGGTGTACGCGGCGCTGACCGACGGCGCCTTCATGGCCGGCGGCGAGCTGTCCGCGAACTACGACAAGGGCCACGGCATCCAGCTGCAGGCCTGGTTCACCGCCTGGCTGGACGCGCTGGTGCAGTGGAAGCCCTTCTACTTCGACCTGTCGATGGGCCTCAACATCGGGGTCGCGGCCACCGTCAAGGTGCTCTTCATCCGGGTCCGGGTCTCGCTGGAAGTCGGGGTGGAGCTGGACCTGTGGGGGCCGCCGATCGGCGGGCGGGCCAAGATCAAGGTCTGGTTCATCAGCTTCACCGTCGAGTTCGGCACCGGCCGCGACGGCGTACCGGCGATCGACTGGGCGGAGTTCAGCGTCCAGCTGCCCGCCCCGCTCTCCATCGCCCCGCTGCGGGGGCTGCTGGTCGACGTCGACCCCGAGGAGAGCGCGATCCGGTCGGCGGCGGGGGAGCCCCTGCTGGTCTCGATGGACGGGTTCGCCGTCCGCACCGAGGCCGCCGTCCCCGCCAGCCGCATCGTCTTCAACGGCCAGACCTTCGAGGGCACGGCCACGGACACCATCGACATCCGGCCGATGGGGCCCAAGGGTCAGGGCGTGGCCTCCGAACACCACGTCACCCTGCATTGGAACGATTCCCCCGACTACTACAC
>NZ_JBIVVI010000282.1:0-8357 GCF_044757675.1 Kitasatospora sp. NPDC091257 | reverse complement strand
GCCCCCGGCGCCCTCCGCGCCCTCCACGGCCTCGGGGCCCTTGGCCAGCTCGGCGGCGAGCACGGTCACGGCCTCGGCGAAGGCCGGGGTGCCGGTGCCGCCCAGCGCCAGGGCCGGGCTCTGCCAGGGCACCCGGCCGCCGGCGGTGGCGAGCCGTTGGTACTCGACGCAGGCGAGGCAGGCCGGTGCGCCGGGGGCGAGCACCGGGCCGACCACGGTCAGCGCGCCGTCCTCGCGCACCGGCACCAGGCGTACGGGGTGTGCCAGGGCGTGCCGGCTGAGCCGGGCGGCCAGGCCCAGGGTCCATTCGGTGAGGTGGACGACGGCGGTGCCGCTCGTGGCGGCCAGTGCCTCGACCGGGGTCAGGACCGGCAACTCGCTCATGGGCGGCCTCCTTCGGCTACGAGGGCCGTGAAGCCGCAGCCGTCCAGGGCGTCGGCGAACGGGCGGGCCTCGGGGGTGGCGGGACGCCAGCGGGCGGTGCGCAGACCGGTGATCCGGACCAGGGCGGCCTGCAGGTCCGCCTCCCGGTCGGCGATGTCGGCGAGCCAGCGGTCGGCCCAGCCCAGGTCGGTCCAGGCCGCCGGGGTCCGGCCGGCTGCGGCGAGCGGGGCGGCGGCGCCGGAAAGGACGGTGTGGTGGACGGCGGCGAGGCCGGCGCTCCGGGCCATCAGCCGGGTGAGGGCGGCCAGTGCGGCGTGGGCGACGGCGTCGGCGGGCGTGGCCTCGACCGCCCTGCCCTCCTCCACCTGCGCCAGGTACACCGACTCGTGGGAGAGTTGACCGACCGTCAGGATCGGTGTTCGACCGAGCCGGCGGGCCAGGACGCCGTACCAGTGCCCGGCCTGCGGGTGTTCCCGCCAGGCGGACTCGGGCACCGCCCGGTCGCCCCGCACCGCCCGGTCATCCAGGAGCGGCCGGTCGCCCCGCACCGCCCGGTCGAGCACGGCGCGACGCAGGGCCAGGCCGAGGGCGTGGTCCGGGTCGACGCCGACCACCGGCACGGCTCCCCCGCCCACCGCCGCCAGGTGCAGTTCGACGGACCGACAGGCGGCGGCCAGCCGGGCGAGGTCCGTCCGCACCGCCCCGGCCGCCAGCGGGCCGGCGGGGGTGGCGCAGGAGACCAGGGCCACGGGCAGCTGCGGGAGGTCGCCCGCGGAGGGTGCGTCCAGCACGCCCAGCCGGGGGTCACCGAGGGCGTTCACCCGGCGCAGCGCCTCGGCGAGGGTCCCGGGCGGCGCGGCGGCGGCCCCGGGGCCCGCCGCCCACGGGTGGTGCTCGGCGTGCGGCGGAGCGGCGTCGGCGATCAGGACGGTGGGGCGCCCGTCGAGCAGCCGCGGATCATCGGCCGGCTCGCCCGGGTCCGGCAGGCCCGCGACGGCACAGAGCAGCCGCTGGGCGCCGGCCGCGGCGAGCAGCGCGAGGAGCACGGGCGGCGGGTCCGCAGCGGGGGCGGGTTCCAGCCGGGCGGCGAGCGCCGCCGCGTCCGTCCGGGCCCGGGCCGGGTCGGCGGGCTCGGTGACGAAGCCGCCGTCCGCACCGCACTGCACCGCGACCGCCAGCTCCGTTCCCGCCGGACCGTCCGCCGTGGCCACCACCCGGCCGGCGGGCAGCCCGGGCTCGGCGACCACCGCCGGAGCCGCCGTCCCGCCCCGGGCCAGGGCGCGCGCCATCGCGCGGGCCGACGGGCCGTCCGGGTCCGCGGCGGCCACCACCGGGCGGGCGGCCGCCAGGGCCGCCTCCGCACCGCCGGGGTCGTCCGCCACCGCTCCCGGCCAGGGCGGCAGTCGGACCCCGTCCGGGTGGTCCACGAGCAGGCCGTGCTCGCGCAGCCGGGCGGTGACGGTGGCCAGCGCGGCCGCCACCCTCGGCTCGACGGCCGCCTCAACAGCCGCCTCGACGGCCGCGTCGACGGCCTCCGCCTGCGGCCCGAGCCGGGCGGCGAGCACCTGCCACAGCGCCGGGAGCGCCCGGCTGCCCTCCAGGGTGACGCTGCTCTCGCGCCCGCGCAGGTGCAGCCCTTCGCGCAGCGGCGTCACCGCCACCCCGGGGCGCAAGCGGGGCCGAACGGCGTCCGGTTCGGCCGTCATGCCGCCCCCTCCAGTGTTGTGCGCCCCGCGCCGCCCGTCGCCACCGCCACGCCCGACTGCTCCGCGCCGCCCGGATCCTCCGCGGCGCCGAGGAGCGTCTGCCAGCGGTGCCCGGTCAGCTCGGGCACGCTGCGCACCAGCAGGTGGGCGGCCAGGTAGCGCTCCATCGGGCGGACGTCGCAGATCGCGAGCAGCCGGTACAGGCCGTTGGTGCCGGCCCGGTTGATCAGGTAGTCGGGACGGTGCCACATCCTGCCGTCGGGGTCGGCGCGCTGCAGCAGTCGGTGGAACTCGCTGTAGCGGGTGCGCAGTTCGGCGTTCCAGCGTTCGGCGGTGGCCGGGTCGCCGAGGGCCTCGGCGCGCTCCTGGTACTCGGCGTGGCGGCCGCCGAGGTCGGCGCCGGCCGTCAGCCGCCGCTCGGCCAGGCTCCAGGCGGTCGCCGACCAGTGCGCCCAGTCCCGTTCCCAGTCGCGCGCGCCGCCGTCGGCGATCCGGCCGACCAGCGCGGTGACCGCCCGGCCGCTCTGCTCCCAGCGGCGCTCGAAGGCGGCCCGCAGGCTGCCGTCCGGGTCCTCGTGGACCAGGAAGTCCTCCAGGTGCGAGAGCACCGAGTAGTGCGCGCCGACCAGCCCGTCCGGATGCGCGGTGGCGTGTGCCGCGAGCGCCGTCACCACCAGCTGCACCCGCGCCTGCGGGGTGTCGCCGTGCGCGCCGAGGAAGTGGCAGGCCGAGTCGAGGGCGGGCAGGCCGGTCCGCAGCAACTCCTCGCGCAGCTCGGCGGATTCGTCGCCGATCAGCGCCCGCAGGGCTTCTTCGGCGGACCGGTCTGCGGGCGCCGCCACGACGGTGTTGTCCGGCACCAGCGGCGCGTACGGCGGCGCGATCAGCTCCGCGCGTCCGGCGACGGCGGCCTCGGCGAGCAGCTGCTCGTCCGACCGGTCGGCCACGGACGGGTGCGCGGCCGCCCACGCCCGCAGCGCCTCGGCGGCCCGCTGCGCCGCCCCGGCCACCCGTGCCTCCGGGCCGCGCAGCCGCAGCCGCAGGTGCGGTCCGAACCGCCAGTGCCGCTCGACGTGGGCGGCCAGCCCCTCGGCCGCCGCCTGCCGGGCCAGCGGCAGGACGGCTTCGCGCAGCGCGCGGGCCTTGTCGGGCCGGTAGTGGTACAGGACCACGTCCCAGGCGGTCACGGCCCCTCGGCCGTCGGCCGGGTCACTCATCGGGCGCCTCCTCGGCGATGGCGGTACGGACGGATTCGAAGGCGCCGGCCGCCTGCGGGCTGCCCCGACCGGGCCGGTACGTCTCCACCACGAGTTCCACGGCCCGGGTCGGCTCCGGGTGACCCGCGATGGCCGGGAGGGCCTCCTCCAGCACCGCGCCGCGCGGGTGCCGGGTGAGCCATTTGGCGAGGTGGCACAGGTGCAGCGGGTTGCCGAGGTCGACGGGCTGCGGCTTGGGGGCTCGCAGGTGGGCGACGAAGGCGTCGCCGGGCGTGCCCGTGGTGTCGGCCGCGGCCGGTGCGGGGTGGAGGAAGAGCTGCTCGGGCAGGTCGAGCCGGGCCCGCCACCGGGCGACGGCCGCGGCCGGGACCGCGTCGGGGCCCTGGTCGGCGGCGAGGTCGGCCCGCAGGGCGTCGAGCACTCCGGCCGGCAGGAGCCAGCGGCGGCGGGCGAGGACGACGTGCCGGTGGCGCAGCCGCGGGGTGCGCAGCACGCTGCCGCCGGGCGCGGCGAGGGTGGTGCGCGGCAGCAGCGCCCGGAAGTCGACGACCCCCTCGGGGTGGTCGTTGAGCAGCGGGCCGAGCCGCCGGGGCAGCATGACCGGTGCGAGGAAGCCCAGGTAGAGGACGTCGAGCAGCTCGCCGGTGGTGCGCAGCCGCAGCCGGAGCTGGTCGTCGACCGGGTCGTGCACGAGGTCGAGGTCGGACTCGGCGAGGCCGGTCCACTGTCGGTCGGGGCCGATCTCGTCGGCGAGCAGTCGCGGGTGCAGGTTGGCGTTGAAGCCGCCGACCGGCCGGATCTGGGCGGCGCGGGCGCCTGCGCCGAGGCCGGACCGCAGCTGCCGGGCGACCTCGGTGGCGGCCTGCGGGGCCAGGCCGTCGAGGAAGCGGCTGGTGAAGCGCCCCCAGCCGCCGTAGACGTGGTTGACGCACAACAGGCCGTCCGCGGAGCCGCGTTGGACGAACCAGGAGTAGCTGAGCGGGCGGGCCGCGGTCCAGTGGGGCAGTCGGGCGGCCAGGGCGCGGATCCGCTCGGCGGGGAGCACGAGTTCGCCGCCCTGCTCCGGCAGCTTCGCGAACTCCTCGCGCAGTGCGGCCAGTTCGTCCGGGGGTGTCGGATCCGCCCACGAGTCCGCCAGGTCGGCAGCGAAGTCCCAGGGGGCGTCGCACACCCCGCCGACGCCGTAGCGGGCGACGAAGCGGTCCCGGGCCGTCCGGCGCATCAGGTGAGCGTGGTCGAACAGCTCGGCGAACGCGGTGAGTTCGGCGAGCGCCGCCCGGTCGGCCGCGCCCGGCCGGGGCTGCGGCCGAGCCGGCGCGTGGACGTCCTCACTGAGCACGCTGAGCGGTGCGGCCTCCTGCGGCACCGGCCGGCCGGCGTCGGCCAGCAGCCGCCGCCAGCGCTCGGCGAGGACGACCAGCAGCGCGGGGCGGCGCTCGCCCGGGGTCACGACCAACTCGGCGTTCTGCCGTTCGAGTTGATCGATCCGGTGGGCCAGCTCGGCGTCCTGCGGCCACTGCCGGAGCCACCCGGCCAGGCTGCGGAGCGGGTGCCGGTCCTGCGGGTCGACCGGTTCGGTGGGCACCAGCAGCCGGGCCGTGACGAGCTGGTCCACGAAGCGGTGCGCGCCCGGGTCGTCGCCCGGCCGTCCGAGGGCCTCGGCGAGCCCGGCGGCGAGCCGGTCCGGCGGGGCCGGGGTGGCCGCGAGCGAGGCGAGCAGGGCCAGTTCGGGCCGGGCGGCGAGTTCGACCTCCTCCTCCCGGGTGACCAGGAAGCGCCCGCCCGCGAACAGCGCCTCCGCGCGGGCGTAGCGGGCCCGGCCGTCGGCGACCCGGGCCGCGCTGGTCATCCGGTGCGGCAGCGTGCGGCTGCGGCGGGGGTCGTCGAGCAGGGCCTGGACGAGCGCGGTGACCAGTGCCCGGTTCTCCCGGACGCAGGCGCGGGGCTCGCCCGCCGCGGCTTCGGCGTCCTCGGAGGACCAGCCGACGGCGGTGAACCAGGACAGCGGGCTGGTCTTGGCGGTGGCCCGCAGGGCGTGCCGCAGCACGGCCGCCTCCTCCTTGCGCGCCCGGCCGCGCGGTTCCCCGGTCGCGCCCGCCGTGTTCGCCACCGCGCGCAACAGGTCGGCGCTGGTGAGCGCGACGGCCCGAGTGAAGGCGGGCTCCCGGCAGATGTCCGCGAGGGCGGCCCGTTCGGCGGCGAGGGCGGGCGGGACGGCGTCGGCGAGCGCGTCCAGCAGCCGGGCCCGCAGCCGTCGCAGCTCCAGCCACTCGGCGAGCCGCGGGACCCGGCGCGGCAGGTCGGCGAGCCGGTCGAGCAGCGCCGCCCGCGGCGTTCGCCCGTTGTGCAGGTCGCGGCGCAGCGGCAGTACGACTCTGCGGTGGAACTCCTCGTCGTGCCCGGCCCGGCCGGCGTACAGGTCGTCGCAGAGGGCCGGCCGCAGGGCCTCGACCGCGGCCTCGGCGGCGGCGAGGTCGCGCAGCAGCGCCCGGGCGTGCGCCGTGGCGGCGGACTGGGCGGGCCGGGCGAGCACGGTGGAGCGCACCAGGGCGTGGCGCGCGGCGTACGCGGCCGGAGCCGGTACGGGGGCCGGCGCCCGGGCGTCCCGGCGCGGGGCGGCGCGGTTGGGCATGGGCGGTTCCCTCCGACGGGGCCTGGGGCGCGTCTCGTGGGACTGGTCGGTTCCGGCCGCGGCGCCGCCGGCCCGACCGGGTCCGCGCGACAGGTCCTGCGGACCCGCGGCAGGCGCTGTGGACGCGGGACGAACCCGGCGCGTCCGGTGGACGCGCCGGGTCCCTCCTGGCGCCGTGGCCGCGGCCTCAAAGGGCCCGGCCGACGGGTTCGGGCCGTTCCTTACATGTCCTGCGGCTGCGCGCAGGAGGACGAGGCCTGGCAGGAACAAGAGCCCCAGGAGGCGCCGTTCTCGGGCAGCGCGACGGTGTCGCGCAGCGAGGTGACGGTCAGCTCGCTGAGGTCGAGGTCCTGAAGGTCGAGGCTCTCGACACGGGACTTGGTGATGTCGGACATGGCGTTCTCCCTCACGTTGGCAGGCCTGCCGGTCGAACCGGAAGGACGGGCCTGCGATCAGATGTTGCGGGATGTGCCGGGCCCCCGTGGATGCGCCGCCCGCGGGTCGCTCGGACCCGGGCTTCGCACCGCCCGACGGCGACTCTAGGCGGCGGGCGGCGGGCGGCGGTACGGGCCACCGCCACCTTGGCCGGGAGCCCGCGCCTTGTCGGCTCAATACCGTTTCCACTCAAGCGGAACCCCAGCCCTCACGGATCCCCGCCCCGTCGGCCGGTGCGGCCCGCCGGAACGAGGGCCCCGCCCGTCCCGCGGGCGGCCAGGCCGGCGCCGCCGCCCGGAGCGGTCGCGAGGACCTGCCCGTTCGCCCTGGCCGGGACCGCCGACGGGATCCTCGGACGGCTCGCGTCGTGCCGTGAGCGGGTTCCCGGCGAAGGACCCTAGGCGGTCCGGCCGGCGCAGGCCGCGGCGGTCACCAGGCGGGTGAAGGCGGCCTCGGAGGAGGGCAGTCCGGCGGAGTCGTACGGGTTGCGGGAGAGCACGACCTGGCGCCGCCCGGTGTCGTCGCTCAGCATGATGCTGCTGTAGCCGAGGCTGTCGCCGCGGTGGCCCCAGAAGTCTCCGCACGGGGTGGGTGTGCGCTCCAGGCCGAGGCCGTAGTCGGCGCCGCGTCCGAGGCCCGTGGTGTGCTTCATCTCGGCGAGTTCGGCGGGCCCGAGGAGCCGTCCTCCGAGCAGGGCCGACATGAAGGCGGCGAGGTCGGCGGTGGTGGAGATGCCGGCGCCGGCCGGGCCGGCGATGGTCGGGTTGAACAGCGTGATGTCCACCGGGCCGTCGGGCAGGGCGGCGTAGCCGTGGGTGTGGCGACCGGGCACGGTGGGGTCGTTCTCCGGCATGGTGGTCTCGCCCAGGCCGAGGGGCCGGATGATCCGGCGGTCGACCTCCTGCTGCCAACTGCGGCCGGTGGTCCTCTCGATGAGCATCCCGAGCAGGATGTAGTCGGTGTTGGAGTAGTGCCAGTCCGTTCCCGGCGGGAAGTACGCCGGGTGGGTCTCGGCGACAGCGACGAGCTCCGCCATCGTCCGTGACTTCCAGCGGTCGGTGCTGAGCCAGGTCCGGAAGGAAGCCTCGTCGTCGTAGGCGAAGGCCGGGTCCGAGGTGTAGTTGTAGATGCCGCCGGTGTGGTTGAGCAGTTGGCGGATGCTGATGCCGGCGCCGTTGTGCAGGACGCCGGGCAGGTGCTGCTCGACCGGGTCGGCCAGGCCGATCCGATGCTCCGCGACGAGTTGGAGGACGACGGTCGCCACGAAGGTCTTGGTGGCGCTGCCGATCCGGAAGCGGTCGCGGGCCGCGGCGGGCTCGCCGGTGGTGAGGTCGGCGGTTCCGGCCGCGCCCTTCCAAAGGGTGTGGCCGTTCTCGCTCACCCGGCCGAGCGCGGCGGTGGCACCGCCCGGCGCCACCACTGCTCGCAGGCCCGCGTCCAGCGCCGCCCGGTCGACCCGCCGTGCCGGGTCCGCCGCCGCGCCGACGGCGGCCGCGCCGACGGTGTCCCGCGCGTTCGCCGCCGGGACCACGCCGGCCACCAGGCCCGCTCCCGCCAGCACGACCACCGCCGCGCGGACGGCTCGAACGGCCGGCGCCCGGCGCCGCCCGGTCGCGGGCCGCGCGCCCGCACGGTCGGCTCCGCCCCTCAACGTTCCCAGCATGGCAACCTCCGCGATCTCCACTGGAAGTGGTCTCCAACTTCCGTTTTTTGTCCGGTAGTTGAAACTCTCCCAGCGTTCCCGCGGCGGATCGTCGGACTCAGGTCCGACCCCTTCTCCCCACCAGGTCGCACCTCTTCGGCCGGGCGGCTACGACCTGGGCAGGGGCCCGACCCCGACGATTCCCGGAGTCGGCGCCCCGATCCCCTCGGGGGCGTCGCCGGCCGGACGGACACCTGCTCGGCCCGTCGAGGAGACACGCCTCGGCCGTTCGACAGCGCGGTGGTGTCGACGGTCCCGGGCCGGCCGGCGCCCCCGGCAGG
>NZ_JBIVVI010000281.1:0-8368 GCF_044757675.1 Kitasatospora sp. NPDC091257 | reverse complement strand
GTCCTGGATGATCGTGTCCGGCAACGGCGTCGGGCGGGCGGTCGCGGCGGCGGCCGGGCTCGGCCTGTTCTTCGCGTTCTGGTCCTGGGTGGGATTCGAGTCCACCGCGATGTACGGCGAGGAGTCCCGCGACCCCAAGCGGGTGGTGCCGCGGGCGACGCTGGTGTCGGTGATCGGTGTCGGGCTGCTCTACGTCTTCGTGTCCTGGATGATCGTGTCCGGCAACGGCGTCGGGCGGGCGGTCGCGGTGGCGAGCGGCGCCGTGCCGGGCAAGGACGGCAACAGCCTGTTCTTCGACCCGCTCGGCGCGCACCTGGGGGCCTGGGCGGTGAAGGTGTTCCAATGGCTGGTCGTCACCGGCTCGTTCGCCTGCGCGATGGCCTTCCACCAGTGCGCGGCCCGGTACCTGTACGCGATCGGCCGGGAGGGGCTGCTGCACCCGGCGCTCGGCCGCACCCATGCGCGGCACGGTTCGCCGCACGTCGCCTCGGTGGTGCAGTCGGTGATCGCGGTGGGGCTGGTGGCGGGGTTCCTGGCGGCCGGGATGGACCCGTACGTGCACCTGTACACGCTGCTGGCGCTGCTCGGGACGATGGCGATCCTGGTCGTGCAGACGCTCTGCTCCTTCGCCGTGGTCGGGTACTTCCACGTGCGGGGGCGGCACCCGGAGACCGCGCACTGGTTCCGGACGCTGGCCGCACCGCTGGTGGGCGGGGTGGCGATGGCCGGGGTGGTGGTGCTGCTGGTGCTCAACAAGGACGCCGCGGCCGGGGCGGCGGCGCACACGCTGCTGTTCCGGCTGATCCCGTACCTGGTGATCGGGGTGTTCGCGGGCGGGGTCGGGCTGGCGCTGGCGGTGCGCCGTTGGCGGCCGGAGCTGTACGCGCGGATCGGGCGGGTGGTGCTGGAGGACGCGGTCGAGCGGTGACCGGGCGGGTGGTGCTGGGGCGCGGTCGAGGGGTGACCGGCCGGCGCTCGCGGTGCGCCGGGTTCAGCGCCGGTGGACCGGCAGGCCGTACTGGGCGGCGGCCAGCAGCGCGTGCATCCGGTGGCCGAAGTCCTCGGTGTCCCGGGCCGGTTCGGGGAAGACCAGGCGGACGTCGCGGTGGCCGTGCGGGTGGTCCAGGCGCAGCACCAGGCCGTAGCGGTCCAGGGCGAGCGGGCGGACCTCGGGGTCGTGGGTGAGCACGGCCGGGTCGAGCAGCCGGGTCAGGACGTCGAGCGCCTCGGCGTGGTCGTCGGCGAAGTGGGTGAGCAGCGCGGCCTCGTGCCGGGCCAGCGGGTCGGGGCCGGCGAGCGCGAGGTCGGCGGCGGTGATCGCGCCGGTGCCGTACGGGGTGGCGAGGACGGCGTGGGCGATGTCCACCCGCAGGTGCACGCCGAGGCCGTCGTCGGCGAGGTGGGCCAGGTGGAGCCGGCCGGCCAGGGTGAGGCGGGCGCGGACCCGGTCGCGGACGGCGACGGGGGCGATGTCGGTGACGTCGAGGACGACGGCGAGACCGTCGGCGGCGCCGATGACGGCCGTGGTGAGCGGGTCGTCCAGGGCGGTGCGCAGGCGCAGCCGGGAGCCGTGCACGGAGACCGGGGTGTTCAGGTGGTGGTGCTCGCCGAGGGCGCGGACGGTGAGTGAGGAGGTCGTGCCGAGCAGGCTGTGGATCCGTTCGGCGGTGGTGGGCTCGGGGACCTCGGTGTCGCCGGTGGGCAGGCTCATGGACGGACCTCCAGTTAATTAGGTGAGCCTAACCTAAGGTGCGGGTGGGGGTGTGGCAAGCAGGCCGCCGGACGGGCGAAGGGCCCGGACGCGACTGCGGCGTCCGGGCCCTTCGGTGCGGCGGTGCGTCAGCCGACGACGGCCTGGGCGTCGATCTCGACCAGCATCGGCTCCTGCGGCAGCTCGACGAAGACGGTGGTGCGGCACGGCTTCACGCCGCCGGGCTTGATGTTCTCGTCGATGAACTCGGCGTAGACCTCGTTCATCAGCGGGAAGTCGGCGCGCTTGGTCAGGTAGACGCGGAACATCACCACGTCCTCGACGGTGGCGCCGCCGGCCTCGACGATGGCCTTGACGTTCTCCAGGGTGCGGCGGGTCTGCGCCTTCACGTCGCCGTGGTGCAGGTACTCGCCGGTGGCCGGGTCCTGCGGGCCCTGGCCGGAGACCTGGAGGATCGGACCCTTGCGGACGCCCTGGGAGAACATCCAGGCGGGAGCGGGGGCGCCGTCGGTGCGGATCTCGGTCTTCTCGCCGTTCCGGAGGTGCTCGGAGGTCATGGGATTCGGATTCCTTAACTGTGTCGACGGTTCGTCAGTTGTGGTCGGGGCGGCCGCAGTCGGCCGAGACGGCGCGGGTGGTGGCGAGCAGCTGCGGGAGCAGGTCCAGCACCTGCTCGTACGGCAGGACGACGTCCGGAACGGAGATCGAGGCGGCGGCCACCACCCGGCCGCTGGCGTCCCGGACGGGCGCGGCCACGCAGTTGATGAAGGCCTCGTGCTCGGCGTGGTCCTGCGCCCAGCCCTGGGCGGCGACCTTCTCCAGCTCGGCGAGCAGGGCCTCGGGGGTGGTCAGGGTACGCGCGGTGTGCGGGGTGAAGTCGATCCCGGCCACCACCCGGCGCCGCTCGGGCAGCGGCAGGTCGGCGAGCAGCACCTTGGAGACGGCGGCGCTGTGCAGGGCGGCGCGCAGGCCGATCCGGGAGTACATCCGCACCGGGTGGCGGGAGTCGAACTTGTCGATGTAGACCACCTCGCCGCCCTCGTAGGCGGCCAGGTGCACGGTCTGGCCGGTGGCGGCGTTCAGCTCGGCCAGGTGCGGGGCGGCGATCCGGCGCACGCCGCGCTGCTCCAGGGCCAGGCCGGAGAGTGCGAAGAGGCCGGCGCCCAGGTGGTAGCGGTAGCTCGCGTCGCGATAGACGAATCGTTCCTCTTCGAGGCTCTGGAGCAGTCGGAGGACGGTCGTCTTGTGGACGCCGAGCACCTCGGCGAGCTGGTCGAGGGAACGCTCGCCCTCGCCGAGCTCGGCGAGGATGCGCAGGGCGCGGGTGACGGTCTGACTCATCGTGCTCCGCTTCGAGGGCCGGGGTTCCCGCTCATTGTGCCCGGGCCCGGTCGGCGGACGGTGGCGGTCCGGCGGACGGTGTGCGGTCGGCGGGGCGCGCGCCGTCGGTGGGCAGGGCCGGGCCGGTGATGCCCTCCGCGGTGACCCGGGTGGCGGCCCACTGGGCGGGGGAGGCGTCGAGCAGCGCGGCCACCACGGCGGCGTCCGGCAGCTCGGCCTGGTCGCCGTGGGCGGTCAGCGCGCAGGCGGCGCTCAGGTGGCCGAGCCGCAGCCGGCGCCGCTGGTCCAGGCCCCGGACGGTGCCGGCCAGGTAGCCGGCCGCGAAGGCGTCGCCCGCGCCGGTCGCCTCGACCACCTCGACCGCGAGGGCCGGCTCGGTGACCGCCGTGCCGTCCCGTTCCAGGGCGGTCACCTGGCGGGCGGCGTCCTTGACCACGAGGGTGGCCGGGGCGGGGAAGCGGCGGCGCAGGGCGGCCGGGTCGCCGGTGCCGAAGGCGGCCTCGGCCTCGTCGGCGCCGAGCAGCAGCAGGTCGGCGGCGTTCAGCAGCGGCGGCAGCACGGCCGGGTCGCGCTCGCGCCAGAGCGAGGGGCGCCAGTTGAGGTCGAAGCTGACCAGGCGGTGCGGGCGGCGGTCGGCGAGCAGGGCGCGCAGCAGGGCGAGGCAGTCGTCGGAGAGCGCGGCGGTGATCCCGGACAGGTGGAGCAGCCGGGCGCCGGCCAGCAGGGCGGCGGCGGCCGGGTCGGCGAGCAGGTCGGGGGAGAGCGCGGCGGCCGCGGAGCCGCGCCGGTGGTAGTGCAGCCTGCTGCGGCCGGGCCCGAGGTCGTGGTGGTCGCCGGTGCTTCCGCCGACCTCCTTGAGGTAGAGGCCGGTCGGGCGGTGCGGGTCGACCGCGACCGCCGAGACGTCCACGCCGCGGGCGGCCACCTCGGCGAGCAGCCGGCGGCCGAAGCCGTCGTCGCCGACCCGGCTGATCCAGGCGGTCGGCACGCCGTGGGCGGCCAGTGCGCCCGCCACGTTGGACTCCGCTCCGCCGACCGAGAGCCGGAAGCTCTCCACCGACTCCAGCGGGCCCGGGCGGTCCGGCAGCAGGACGGCCATCGACTCGCCCACGCACACGGCCGTCGGGGGAGGACCGGGGCGGGTCGGGCCCTGGGTGTCCTGTCGCGGCATGTGCGGGGCTCCTCGTCTGCGGCCGTTCCGTCGAGAGCGGGCCCACCGGGCCGACTCCGCTGCGTGTGAGCGTGTGAGTGCCGCGTCGTCCGAGAGCGCTCACGTGAGCCGACCCCGTTGACCGGGAGTCGGGTCCGTTGACCTTGATCCGGCGCCGATGCTAGAACCGTGTTGCCAGCATGTGCAACCCTCGTTGCGCATGTTGCAACCTGTGCGGATGGAGGAACACGGTGGAGCAGACCTTCGCAAGCAGTGTCACCGGACCGGGCATCGCCCGTGGCGCGGTGGCCGCCCTGGCCGACGAACCGCTCGACTGGCGGTTCAAGGCCGCTCCACCGCAGTCGTGGGGCCGCAGCACCCGGGAATGGCTCGTCACCGGCCCCACCCTCTCCTCGCTCGGCACCCCGATGCTCACCCTCGACGGCGCCGCCGTCGACCACAACGTCCGCACCATGGCCGACTGGTGCGCCAAGGCGGGCGTCGCGCTCGCCCCGCACGGCAAGACCACCATGGCGCCCGCCCTCTGGCAGGCGCAGCTCGACGCCGGCAGCCACGGCATCACCCTCGCCAACCTGCCCCAGGTGCGGGTCGCCCGGGCCTTCGGGGTGCAGCGCATCCTGCTCGCCAACACCCTGCTCGACCCGGCCGGCCTCGCCTGGCTCGCCGACGAACTCGCCGCCGACCCGGACTTCGCCTTCCTGTCCTGGGTCGACTCCACCGAGAGCGTCCGGCTGATGGACGAGGCGCTGCGCGCCGCCGGCGCCGAGCGGCCGGTCGAGGTGCTGGTCGAGCTCGGCGGCCCCGGCGGACGGACCGGCGCCCGCGGCGTGGACGCTGCCGTCGAGGTCGCCGCCGCCGTGCTGCGCGCCCCCACCCTGCGCCTGGCGGGCGTCGGCGGGTACGAGGGCGCGATCGCGCACGACGCCTCGGCCGAGGGACTCGCCGCCGTCCGCCGCTACCTGCGGGAGCTGGGCGACCTGCACGGCCGGCTGGCGAGCGCCTACCCGGACGGCACCCGGCCGGTGGTCTCGGCCGGCGGCAGCGCCTACTTCGACCTGGTGGTCGAGGAGCTGGCGGACCTGCCGGAGGCGTTCACGGTGCTGCGCTCGGGCGCGTACATCGCCCACGACGACGGCTTCTACCGCGGCATCTCGCCGCTCGCCCGGGACGGTGGGCGGACGCCGTTCCGCGGTGCGCTGCACGGCTGGGCCCGGGTGGTGTCCCGGCCCGAGCCGCAGCTCGCGCTGCTGGACGCCGGCAAGCGCGACCTGCCCTTCGACGAGGGCCTGCCCGAGCCGCAACGGGTGCGCGGCGGAGTGGAGTTGACCGGAACGGCGGCGCGGATCACCGCGCTCAACGACCAGCACGCCTTCCTGCGCGACGCGGGCGACCTCGCGCCGATCGGCGCGGTGCTGCGGCTGGGCGTCTCGCACCCGTGCACCGCCTTCGACAAGTGGACGGCGATCCCGGTGCTGGACTCCGCGGACGCGGCCGAGCCGAAGGTCACCGGCCTGGTCAGGACGTTCTTCTGATGCCCGGGGAGAGAACGGTCGCCAGGGGTGGGCGGGACGGCGGCGGCGCGACGGTCTTCCGGGGCGCCACCGTGGTGGACGGCACCGGCGCGGAGCGCTACCGGGCCGACGTCCGGATCGCCGACGGTCTGATCACCGAGATCGGCGAGGGCCTCGACGCGCCCGACCAGGTCGACGCCGACGGCCTGGTGCTGGCCCCCGGCTTCATCGACATGCACGCCCACTCCGACCTCGCCCTGCTGCTCGAACCCGAGCACCCGGCCAAGGTCACCCAGGGCGTCACCTGCGAGGTCCTCGGCCAGGACGGCCTGTCCTACGCCCCGGTGGACGACGTCACGCTGCCCGCGCTGCGCCGCCAGACAGCGGGCTGGAACGGCGATCCGGACGGCTTCGACTGGGACTGGCGGGACGTCGCCGGCTACCTGGACCGGATCGACCGCACCGGAACGGCCGTCAACGCCTGCTACCTCGTCCCGCACGGAACGCTGCGGATGCTCGCCATGGGCTGGGCCGACCGTCCGCCCACCCCGGGCGAACTCGACCGGATGCGGCAGGTGCTGGCGAAGAGCCTGCTGGACGGCGCTGTCGGCATGTCCAGCGGCCTCAGCTACACCCCCGGGATGTACGCCGACACCGCCGAGCTGATCGAGCTGTGCACCGTCGTCGCGGCCTACGGCGGCTTCCACGCCCCGCACCAACGCTCCTACGGCGCCGGGGCGTTGGAGGGCTACGCGGAGATGGTGGAGATCGCCCGGCGGAGCGGCTGCGCGCTGCACCTGACCCACGCCACGATGAACTTCGGGGTCAACCGGGGCCGGGCCGGCGAGCTGCTGGAGCTTCTCGACCGGGCGCTCGCCGACGGCGTCGACCTCACCCTGGACAGCTACCCCTACCTGCCCGGATCCACCACCCTGGCCGCCCTGCTGCCGAGTTGGGCCACCGAGGGCGGCCCGGCCGCGACGCTGGCACGGCTCGCCGACCCCGCGCAGTGCGCGAGGATCCGGTACGAGGTGGAGGAGAAGGGCAGCGACGGCTGCCACGGCGTGGTCACCGACTGGACGACGATCCAGATCTCCGGCGTCCGCTCGGCCGCGCTCGACGGCGCGGTCGGCCGCACCGTCGCGGAACTGGCCGAGGAGGAGGAACGGACCGGCACCGAGGTGTTCCTGGACCTGCTGCGCCGGGACGAACTCTCCACCACGATCCTCCAGCACGTCGGGCACGAGGAGAACGTCCGGGCCATCATGCGCCACCCCGCCCACACCGTCGGCAGCGACGGACTGCTGGTCGGGGCCCGGCCGCACCCGCGGGCCTGGGGCACCTTCCCCCGCTACCTCGGCCACTACAGCCGGGAGTTGGGCGTGCTGACGCTGGAGGAGACGATCGCCCGGATGACCGGCCGCCCGGCAGCCCGGCTGGGGCTGGACCGGCGCGGCCGGATCGCCCCCGGCCACCACGCCGACCTGGTGCTCCTCGACCCCGGGAAGGTCCGGGACGCCGCCACCTTCGAGCGCCCCCGGCTGCCCGCCGAGGGCATCGAGTACGTGTACGTCAACGGCACCGCCGTCGTCCGGCAGGGTCGCACCACCGGCGCCCGGCCCGGGCGCGCCCTGCGCCGCACCGATCGAGGAACCCTGGCCATATGACCGAGCTCTCCGCCCCGACCGATCTCCCGGCCCCGGCCGGTCCGTCCGCGACGGGTCCGTCCGCGACCGCCGATCTCTCCGCGACCGGTTCCGCCGCCGCTACCGGCTGCTCCTTCCTGCGCGACGAACCGGTGATCGCGGTGGTCCGCGCACCCCGGATCCCGGACGCCGCCGCGCTCTGCGCCGCCCTCGCCGAGGGAGGCATCAACCTCACCGAATTCACCTGCACCACACCGAATGTGACGGACCATCTACTGAAGGCTTCGAAGGCCGGCTGGCGGGTCGGCCTCGGGACGGTGCTGACCGCGGAGCAGGCCCGGCGCGGGGTCGAGGCGGGGGCGGCCTTCCTGGTCACCCCCGGCTGCCGGCCCGAGGTCGCCGAGGCGGCGGCCGCCGCCGGGGTGCCGGTGGTGCTCGGGGCGCTCACCCCGACCGAGGTCGCGCACGCGGTGGACCTCGGCGCCGCCGCCGTCAAGATCTTCCCGGCCCGGGCCTTCGGCCCCGGCTACTTCAAGGACCTGCGCGGCCCCTACCCCGACGTGCCGCTGGTGGCCTCCGGCGGGGTGAACGCGGGCAACGCCGCCGAGTTCCTGGCGCACGGCGCGCTCGCGGTCTGCGCGGGGACGGACGTGGTGCCGCCGGACGTGGTCGCGGCGGGGGACTGGGCGGAGATCACCCGGCGGGCCCGGGCGTTCATGTCGGCCTGCGCGGCGGCGGCCTCGTAGGGGGCGCCGTCGCCGCGGGGCCCGTGAAGAAGGCAGTGCGGGGCCCGTGAAGAAGGCGGCGCGGGTCCCGTGAAGAAGGCGGCGCGGGTGCGGGCCCCGTGAAGAAGGCGGTGACGGGGCGAGGCGGGCTGTCGGGACGGCCGGGATTGGACGAGAATCGGGGGCACCCGGCTCGGCCCCGGCCGAGCCCGTCCCGGCTCAGCCCCGGCCGAGCCCGTCCCGGCTCAGCCCCGCCCGGCCAG
>NZ_JBIVVI010000280.1:0-8370 GCF_044757675.1 Kitasatospora sp. NPDC091257 | reverse complement strand
GTGGTCCGTGGCCCGGGCGGTCAGCCGGTCGTCCGGCCCCGCGGGCCCGCCCCCGGCCACTCGTCGGCGAGCAGCGCGTAGAGGAACGAGTCGGACCAGACGCCGTCCTTGAACGCGTCGTGCCGCAGCCGGCCCTCCAGCCGGAAGCCCAGCCAGGTGAGCACCTTCACGGAGGCGTCGTTGTCCACGGCGACCCGGGCGGCCAGCCGGTGCAGGTCCAGGGCGCCGAAGGCGAAGTCGCAGAGCAGGCCGACGGTCTCGCCCGCGTAGCCGCGGCCCCAGGACCCGCGGGCCAGCACGCACCCGAGCTGAGCGGCGCGGTGCCCGTCCAGGGTGAGCGAGGCCTGCCCGATCGGCGTCGCGTCCGCCGGCTCCTCGGCGTCGGCGAGCCTGGTGACGGCGAGGCGGTAGGTGTCCCGCTCCTCGGCCATCGCCTCCTCCAGGTAGAGCTCGATCTGGTCGGCGCAGTCCTCCCGGCCGCTCGGCCCGAAGGGCAGGTGGCGGGTGACCTCCGGGTCGCCGAACAGCGCGTGCAGCGCGTCCACGTCGTCCTCGGTGAGGTGGTACTCGCGGACGGCCAGTCGCGGGCCGGTGAGTCGTACGGGGACCATGGCTGCCGACCCTATCCCCGCCCGGCGGCTACCGTTCGGACTATGAACGACGAAGACCTGCGGCTCGCCCCCCGCACCAAGGCCGCCGACCTGCTCGCCTGGGCGGCCGGGCAGGACCGCGCGCCGGTGGCCGAGGCGCCGCTGCGCGCGGTGCTGGCGCTGCTGGAGCTGGGCGACGGCAGGATGCACGACGGCTGGCCGGAACTGACCTCCGACGCGGTGGAGCACCTGCTGTACGAGCGGCTCCACCTGTACGTCCAACCCGCTCCCGAGGAGGACCCGCTCGCCTACGGCGACGCCGTCCGGCTGCTGATCGACCACCAGCGGGCGGCCCGGCGGCTGAACGCCAAGCGCCAGGAGCGGCTGCACGAGGAGGCCGAGTGGCAGGGCGAGGTCGCGGCCGGGCTGCTGCGCCGCGCCGACCTGGTGACCTGGCCCCGGCTGTACGCGGTGCTGCTGCACGCGTACGGGGTGGACGTCACGGACGGGGCGGCGGTGCGGGACTGGCTGGCCGGCTTCGCGGAGCTCGCGGAGGAGGACCGGCTGGCCGCGTACGAGGCGCTGGTGCCGGCCGGCTGGCTGGACGAGCCGGACGAGCAGGGCTGGGGCCCGGGCCGGGTGCTGTCGGTCGGCATGGCCACGGACGGCGCCCGGCGGCTGCTGGAGCAGGGCCTGATGCGGCGCAGCTACCGCAACCTGGCCGAGCTGACCGCGCAGGGGCGGCCGATGCCGGACGAACTGGCCGGGGACTTCGGGCAGTTCGAGGAGGCGGCGGTCGACGCGGCGCTCGACCTGTTCGGCGGGTGGACGGTGCCGGGGCTGCCCCGGCTGCTGGTGACGGAGTTCCCGGAGCTGGCGCCGGAGCCGGGCCAGGAGGAGATCGAGGCGTACCTGGCGCAGCTGCCCGCCGAGGAGTGAGACCTCGCACGAAGGCCCCGGCCCGGAGCCGCTGCTCCGGGCCGGGGCCTTCTCGCGTGCGCGTCGGGTTTCTCGCGCGGGTGCGCGGGCCTCTCGCGGGTGCACCGGGTTTCTCGCGCGGGTCAGGGGTTGAGGCCGCGCTGCTGGAGCCAGGGCTCCGGGTCGACCGGGGCGCCGCCGCCGGGGCGGACCTCCATGTGCAGGTGCGGCCCGGTGACGTTGCCGGTCGCGCCGACCTTGCCGATCTGCTGGCCGGGGGCGACCTTGCCGGAGCCCTTGGTGATCGAGGAGAGGTGGCAGTACCAGATCTCGGTGCCGTCGGGCAGGGTCTCGACGATCCGGTAGCCGTACGAGCCGGCCCAGCCGGCCGAGGTGATGGTGCCCTGGCCGAGCGCGTAGACCGGGGTGCCGGTGTCGGCGGCGAAGTCCAGGCCGGTGTGCAGGTTGGCCCAGTAGCGGGCGCTCTGGCCGTAGTGGGCGGAGAGCCGGTAGTCCTTCACCGGGAGGGTGAGGGCGGCGGCCTTGACCCGCTCGGCCTCCTCGGCGGCGCGCTTGGCCTCGGCCTCCTTGGCGACGGCCTTGGCCTCCGCCTCCTGCGCGGCCTGGAGCCGGGCGGTCTCCTCGGCGGCGGTGCGCTGGCTGTCGGCCTGGTGCTGGATGCGGGCGGCGAGCGCGAGTCCGGGGTCGGCGGAGAGGGCGACCGGGGTCTCGTCCGGGGCCTCGACGGCGGGGGCGGCGGCCGGGGTCGCCGAGGCGAAGCCGGTGGCGCCCAGGGTGGCGGCGACGGCGGTGACGCCGAGCAGTGGGGAGGCTCCGCGGGTCTGACGCGGCATCCGGTGGCGGTTGGTCTCGACCTCCGCGGGGAAGTCCTCCGGGCCGAAGGCCTCGGGGCCGTCCGTGCCGGGGTGGTCGAGGAGCTGGGTACCGGCTGCGAAGCCGGCCGGGTGTGCCGGGGTGTGCGTCGACGCCACGGAGGCGCGCTCCTTTCCTTCCTTCGCGCCTACCGGGTTAGCTGACGGGTTCGGAGCAGGAAGGTCTCCTACGGCTGGGCCGGGGCCCCGCCGATTCACCCCAAGGAACGTGGTTCCCCGGCTCCCTGACCTGCCCGGAGGCGGGTCGGCGGGATTAGGCGACGGCGCACGGTGCCGTCTGGGTACGGCGTTGACAACCGCGCTGCGTTATCAAACGTTAATCCTAGGAGGCTCTGATTCCAAGCCATCCGTTCGGAGCAGCCTAGGGCAAAGTGATCGGACGTCAACGAACGACACCGGCGAACACCCCCCTCGCGCACGGTCCCATCTGAGTACTCCTACTCATGTGCACCCCGGCCGGGCGGCCACATCCTGGCGCCATGAGCACATCGATGCAGACCCGCACCACGGCCGCGTACCACATCCAGGCCGTCCTCTCCTTCGCCCTGTCGGGCGTCGCCCTCGCCGTCGGGATCGCCTACCTGCCGGTCGGCGGATGGACCAGGGCCTTCCTCGGGATCGGCCTCCTCTACACCGTCACCTCGGCGTTCACGCTGGCGAAGGTGATCCGGGACCGGCAGGAGTCCAACGAGATGGTCACCCGGGTGGACCAGGCCAGGCTGGAGAAGCTGCTCAGCGAGCACGACCCGTTCAAGGTGGAGGGAGTCTGATCATCCCTTCCGCTCCTTCCGCTCCACCCCTCACCCGGCCGTTCGCTTGACGGCTAAGGCTATTAGCCTTAGCTTTATGGCTATCGGCCCGCGCGCCGATGTCCCGCACCGGCGGCCCGAGGAGGACCCCATGAACGGCACCATCACCCCGAGCACCCAGTACCTGACCGTTCCCGGCGGCCGGATCGCCTTCGACGACACCCGGCAGGGCGACGGCACCCCCGTCGTCCTGCTCCCGGGCATGCTCGACAGCCGGGCCGCCTACCGGCACCTGCGTCCGCTGCTCGTCGCCGCCGGCCACCGCGTCGTCACCGTGGACCTGCGGGGCTTCGGCGAGTCCTCCGTCGAGTGGGACGACTACGGCCCGGCCGCCATCGCCGGCGACGTCCTCGCCCTGCTCGACCACCTCGGCATCGAGCGCGCCGTCCTCGCCGGGAACTCCTACACCGGGGCGACCGTCGTCAGGGCCGCCGGGGACGCGCCCGAGCGGGTCGCCGGGATCGTCCTGCTCAACGCCTTCGTCGAGAACCCGCCGCCGGGCGCCCTGATGCGCGGCGTCATGGGCCTGATGGGCGCCGCCCTCGTCCACTGGCCGGCCTCCTGGGGCTTCTACCTGCGCCGGATGGCCTTCCCGGGCGCCAAGCCCGCCGACTTTGACGCGTACGTGGACGGACTGGTCGCCGCGCTGCGCACCCCGGGGCGGAAGACCGCCACCCGCGGGTACGTCCACGGCGACTCGGCGCCGGTCGGCTGGACGGCCGCGGTGCGGTGCCCGGCGCTGGTGGTCATGGGCAGCAAGGACCCCGACTTCCCGAAGCCGGAGCTCGTCGCCGACCGGCAGGCCGCCGCGCTCGGCGCGCGCAAGGTGATGATCGAGGGGTCCGGGCACTACCCGATGGCCGACAACCCGACGGCCACCGCCGACGCCCTGCTGCCGTTCCTCGCCGAGCTCGGCTGAGCCCCGCCCGGCCCCACCGCCCGCTCCTGCCCGACCCCGCCCGATCCACCCGACGTCATCCGTACGGAGAGCCCGAACCCATGCCCCGCGTAGGACTGACCCCCGACCAGGTCGTCGACCACGCCCTCGCCCTCATCGACGAGCAGGGCGCCGAGGCCCTCACGCTGGCCTCCGTCGCCGCCCGGGCCGGGGTCGCCACTCCCTCGCTGTACAAGCACGTCAGCGGCGGCCTCGCCGCACTGCGGCTACTGATCGCCGTACGGGTCACCGGGGACCTGGCCGACCGGCTGGCCGAGGCGGCCGTCGGGCGCAGCGGGGACGACGCCGTCGCCGCCGTGCTGCGCGCCTACCACGCGTACGCCACCGCGCACCCGCACCGCTACAACGCCCTCCCCCAGGCCCCGCAGCCCGACGACGACCTGGCCCGCGCGGGCGCCCGGCTCGTCGGCGTGATCATCGCCGTCCTGCGGGAGTACGGCCTCGAAGGCTCCGAGGCGATCCACGCCGCCCGCACCGTCCGCTCCCTCGCCCACGGCTTCGCCTCCCTGACCACCGCCGGCGGCTTCCGGCTGGCCGAGGACCTCGCCACCACCCACGACCGCCTCATCGCCACCCTCACCACCGGCCTCCGCGCCTGGCCCGCGTAGGAGGCCGGCCCGCACGGACCCGGAGGGCGGCACCGCCCGCGCGCCGGACGTCGGCCGGGCCGACTTCCCGCGCCGGGCCGCGCCCGGACGACCGCCGGTGCGGACGGCCACCTCGCCGGTGCCGGTGCGACGGCCCGGTCCCCGTTCACCCCTTGAGGAACCATTCACCGCTTGGGGAAATGGGGTATTAAGGGTCAGTGCCCCTGGAGCCCGCCGACAGTCCGACCGCGCGCAGTGCGATGCGCTGCGTGCGCCTGCTGCTCGGCTGCACCAGCGCCGCCGAGTTGCTCGGCACCGTACTGGCCGAGGGCCCGAGCTGGATCACCGGCGAGGGGTCCGCGCTGTACCTGCTGGACTCCGCCGGGATGCTCCGGCTGACCGCCTCGCACGGGCTGCCGGACTGGGCGCACGAGCGCTACGGCGTGGTCGATCCGGCCGGGGAGCTGCCCGCCGCGATGGCCCTGCGGCTGCGGCGCCCGTACCTGCTCAGCCCCGAGCACACCAGCGTCGACTACCCGAACGCGAACGCCGGCCTGGGCACCGGGATGGTCGCCGTGATCGCCCTGCCGATGGTCGTGGACGAGCGGCCGATCGGGGTGCTCGCCCTCGCGCTGGCCCACCGGGGCACCGTCCCGCGCCGTGACCTGGACGTCCTGGAGACCGTCGCCGAGGCCTGCGCCCACCGGCTCTCGCACCTGCTGGACCATGCCGACGCCCATCTCCCGCACGGCACCCGCGCACCCTACGGCATCCGGTTGCCCGAGGGTCCGCGGGCGGCGGACGGCCACCCGGCCGGGCCGGCCCACCCGCTGCTGTCGCTGGCGGTGCGGGCCGCCGGGCACGGCGCCTTCGAGCGCGACCTGGTCACCGGCGAGAGCTACTGGGACGCCGAGGCGTTCCGGGTGGCCGGCCGCCCGGCCGCCCCGGACGGCGCCGCCCCCGAGCTGGACCGGCTGGTCCACCCGGAGGACCTGCCGGACGTGCAGGCCGCGCTCGCCGAGGCGCTGGCCACCGGCGGCCGCTACCGGATCGGCTACCGGGTGCTGCGGCCCGGCGGCCGGCCCGCCCGGGTCGAGGAGTCCGGCGAGGTGATGCTGGACGTGCACGGGCGGCCGGTGCGGATCGCCGGGCTGCTGGCCGAGGCCGGGTACCGGGAGCAGCCGCCGGCCGAGGAGCGGAACTCCCCGGCCGCCGCCCGGACGGCACTGCTGCTGACGCTCACCCGGGCACTGTCCCGGGCGGTGACCGTCCGGGACGTCACCACGGCCGTCACCGACGTCGCCCGTCCGGCGCTCGGCGCCGCCGGCATCGTCCTGGACCTGGTGGACGCGGGCCGGCTGCTGCCCGTCTCGCACACCGTGTACGGGGGCCCGCGCCGCACCGAACTCACCCGTCTGGCGGACCTGTCCGAGGGCGTGATGCAGCGGTCGCTGGCCCGCTCCGCCCCGCTGTTCAGCGAACCCTCGGCGGCCCGTTCCCGGCGCGATCCGCTCGCCCCGGCCGCCTGGGCGGTGCTGCCGCTGGTCGCCTCCGGGCAGCAGGTCGGCTCCTGCCTGATCACCTTCGCCGCCGAGCGGGTGTTCAGCCGCGAGGACCGGACCCTGTACTCGGCCTTCGCCGGCATCCTGGCGCAGTCCCTGGAGCGGGCCCGGCTGTACGACACCCACCACCACCGGGCCTCCGAGCTGCAGCGGGCGATGCTCCCGCGCACCCTGCCCCGGCTGTCCGGGATCGCCAGTGCCGCCCGCTACCTGCCGAGCACCGAGGGCATGCAGATCGGCGGCGACTGGTACGACCTGCTGCGGCTGCCGGAGGGCCGGATCGGGCTGGTGATCGGCGACGTCCAGGGCCACAACGCCGAGGCCACCGCGGTGATGGGCCAACTGCGCAGCGGGCTGCGGGCGTACGCGACGGACGGGCACGACCCGGCCGCCACCCTGACCCGCACCAGCCGGCTGCTGGCCGAGCTGGACACCGAGCTGTTCGCGACCTGCCTCTACCTGACCCTGGATCCGGCCGACGGCGCGCTGACCGCCGCCCGGGCCGGGCACCCGGCGCCGGTGCGGATCACCGCCGACGCCGCGGCCGTCGAGCTGGAGCTGCCGGGCGGGCCGCCGCTGGGGGTGGATCCGGAGCAGCCGTACCCGCTGGCGGTGGAGCGGCTGGCGGTCGGGGAGACGCTGCTGGCGTACACCGACGGGCTGGTCGAGGACCGCGAGGAGGACTACGACGAGTCGGTGCAGCGGATGCTCGGCGGGCTCGAACTGTGGGCGCGGCAGACCGGTCCGGGGCGGATCGGCCCGGCACCGGCGCTGGAGCGGCTGGCCGATCTGCTCACCCTGAACGTGACCGAGCGGCGGTCCCGGCCGGACGACGTGGCGCTGCTGCTCCTGCACCGGACGACGCCCCTTCCGTAACACCGTGCACACGGGCCCCACACATCGCGGAACGCGATCCGGCCGTCGGGCTCGGTTCCGGCGTTCCCACCGGGGCCGGTCAGGTTGCTCCCCCGGCTCGTCAGGCGCAGGGATCGGGGTCGAACGAGTGCCGATTGGCGCCGAATTGACTCGATATTGACGAGATCCGGTCACTTGGCGAGATCCGTTCACACCTTCGTAGGATCATCACCCTAGAATTCGCGGCGTGACGATGACTCAGTGGTCCGTAACGGCAACCGGCGTACTCGCCGTCCTCGCCCTCGTGGCCGCCGCGCGGTACCGCGCCGTGTCCGTCACCCAGCGCCGCCGCGCCGACCGGCTGCACGGCGAACTCGCCGCCCTCCAGGAGCAACTGGCCGCCGAACTCTCCCGCCGCGGCGAGGACCTCGCCGCCGTCCAGCAGGAGCAGGAGCACACCGCCTCCACCCAGCGGGCCTTCCTCAGCGTCGCCCGCCGGATCCTGGTGATGGCCCACGACCAGCAGGCGCTGCTGGACGAGATGGAGCGCACCCACGACGACCCGGCCCTGCTGGAGGGCCTGCTCAAGGCCGACCACGCCGCCGCCCAACAGGCCCGGCTGGCCCAGACCCTGGCCGTGCTGTGCGGCGCGCGGGCCGGCCGGCACTGGCCGGAACCGGTCCCCCTGGAGGACGTCGTCCGCGGCGCCCAGTCGCGCATCCTGCCGTTCCAGCGCGTGGTGGTGCGCAGCCGGACCGAGACCGCGGTGGTCGGCGCCGCCGCCGAGGCGCTGATCCACGCGATCGCCGAACTGCTGGACAACGCCACCCGCTACTCCCCGCCCAGCACCCAGGTGTTCGTCACCCTGATGCCGGTGCACAACGGCGCCGTCATCGAGATCGACGACGGCGGCGTCGGCATGCCGGAACAGGCCGTCGTCAAGGCCGCGGCCGCGCTGGCCGGCGGCAGCACCCTGGAGGTCTCCCGGCTGGGCGAGGTCCCGCAACTGGGCCTGGCCGCGGTCGGCCGGCTCGCCGAGCAGTACGGCTTCCGGGTCACGCTCAGCTCGGCGCCCTCGCCGTACGGCGGCGTGCGCGTGGTCCTGCTGCTGCCCAACGCGCTGCTCACCGAGCCGCTGCCGCCCACCGTCCCCGGCCTCGGGCCGGACGACCGGGCGTTCAACCCCGGCCCCCGACCG
>NZ_JBIVVI010000279.1:0-8372 GCF_044757675.1 Kitasatospora sp. NPDC091257 | reverse complement strand
GGGATTCGCTGCCGGTGGGAGGTGGCACCGCCGGAAGGGCCGGTGTCACCAGAAGTCGGGCAGCGTGTAGCGGTAGGTGTTGGTCTGGTGCCAGTAGTGGTTGCCGTCCACCCACGCGGCCACACCGCGCAGGAACCGTGGGAGGGCCGGCACCGGGCAGGACAGGGCCAGGGCCGCCGCCTCGGCCTCGAAGGCCAGCATCAGTTCGTTGTGGACCTCGACCGCCTTCAGGTAGCCCTCCTTGCGGGAGACGCCCTCGCGCTCGGAGATCACCACCGGCAGGTTCAGGTGCAGTCCGGGGCTGGCCAGCTCCTTCATGTACGAGTAGAGGTCGTTGACGATGGTGGTGGCGTTGGAGGCCAGCGCGATCACCCGCTGCATCGCGGGCAGCGCGTGCAGCTCGGCGGGCAGCTCGTAGCCGCCGACGGTGTCCGTGATCGTCGGGCAGGGGCGGAAGTTGTTGAACTGGCGCATGGCCAGGTACTCCCACACCTCCGGCACGTGGTCCGCCTGGTCCCAGGCGGCCTCGGCCAGGTACCCGAGGTGCAGCCGCGCCATGTCGTGCCGGAACCGGTCCGACTGGGAGGGCGTGGCGGCCCGGGTGAAGTACTCCATCGCCGAGTGGTAGGCGCGCCGGGGCGGGTCCGACGACAGCGAGGCCTCCCACTCCGGGTGGTACTCCGTCGTGGTGTGCAGCGGGTCCAGCGCGGTGTGCGCGAGCAGCAGGCGGCTGCCCAGGCCGATCGGCGACCCGCCGAGGTCCTCGCAGTAGCAGTCGTCCACCGCGTTCTCGGCCACCATCAGGCGGGCCGCGAGCATCAGGTGGTCGACGCTCGGCGCGTCCGGGTGGCAGGCCACCATGTAGCGCCCGGTGGAGAAGCCGTCGAAGTCCTTCTCCCAGTCCGGCGGGTAGAGCTCGACCTCCTCCATCGCCCAGACCTTGATCTCCGCACTGAGCGCCTCCACCCGCACCGGGTCGGGCTCGGCGATCGGGTGGTGGTACAGGCCGGGGATGGGGTCGCCGGCCTTGGGCTTGCCGCCGCTCGGCGCCTCGCCGGCCGGGCTCGCGGCCGTCGCGATCGTCGCGGTCGCGGCGGGCGGAACGGGCAGGACGTGGACGGGCGGCAGCCGGAACCCGGGGGTGGCCGCCGTGACCTCGGTCGCGGCTTCCGAGATCTCGGGCACCGGAACCTCGGAGGCGGGGGCCTCGGGGGCCTCGACCTCGGGCGCCGACACCTGCGGCCGGAACTGCAGCCCGGAGGTGCCCAGCCCGCTGGGCCCGCGCAGGATCCGGTCGATCGCCGGGGTGCTCATGGTCCCACCGCCGGGGCGGTCACGGGCCCGCATGGTGTCTCCGGTCTGGCACGCAGGGGCATGGAGGCTCCTCTGGGAAGGGGTCGCACACATATGACGGATCGTCATTTCGTCAACCTCGAACGGGAACTCGGGCTTCCGCCCCCGTCCCGTTCGGTTCACCACCGTAGGCGCGAAGGCGCGTTCCGCATCGCAACGGACGATCTTCCTCACCCGATAGGGTGAACGTTCGGGCTGACGACGTTTGAGCGGACCGCAGTCGTGCATTGATCACACCGGTCCCGGGGCACCCTGGCCGCGAACCCTCCCGCCCGAGCCGCCCGCCCCCCGCGTCAAGCCGCTGACGCCCGCCCGTGTCCTGGGCCGCCCGATCGCGCTGTTCCGGTCGCGGCACGGGCTGTTCGCATGCGAAAAGACCGGAGGGACGCGCAGTGACAGCGCTTTCGATGCCCTCGCCTCGGAGAACCCGCTGGATTGCGGACCGGACCGGTCGGTCACCTCCCGGCCCGGTGCACGGCCCCACTGGTAAGGGGGACCAGAATGGCCTGGGCGCCGTGAGGACGGGGCCAGGAAGGAAGACCAGCGCATGGAGAGCCAGGCCCGCAGCCGCACCGCACTCGTCGAGGAGCTCATGGAGCGCTATCCCGACGTGCCCCGGGAGGCGGTGATCAAGGAGGACCTGCTGCGCGGCGGCATGGCCTTCGACGAGTCGGCACTCAGCGGCAGCGCCGGCGCCGACGGGGGCGGCGAGGTCAAGCCGAAGTCGTACTTCATCTTCTCCTTCGACCACCGCACCCTGCCCGAGCTGGGCGCCGCCGCGCTCAACCGGCCGCCGGAGGAGATCGTGCTGACCGGCGGCCCGTACGGGCTGCGCCGCACGGTGGTGTCGGTGCGGGTGAACCCGGACTCGCCCTACCGGGTCGGCGCCGGCGAGGACGGCACCCTCGGCCTCTACCTGGACGGCGCGCGGATCGCCGATGTCGGCCTGCCGCCGATGCCGGACTACTACCGGCACACGCTGGCCAACGGGAAGTCGGTGATGGAGGTCGCCCCGACCATCCAGTGGGGCTACCTGATCTACCTCACGGTGTTCCGGGTCTGCCAGTACTTCGGCGCCAAGGAGGAGTGCCAGTACTGCGACATCAACCACAACTGGCGCCAGCACAAGGCCGCCGGCCGCCCGTACACCGGGGTCAAGCCGGTCGAGGAGGTGCTGGAGGCGCTGGCGCTGATCGACGAGCACGACACCGCCCGTGCCTCCCAGGCGTACACCCTCACCGGCGGGGCGATCACCTCGCGCGTCGGCGGCCGGGACGAGGCCGACTTCTACGGGCAGTACGCCAAGGCCATCGAGGAGCGCTTCCCCGGCCGCTGGATCGGCAAGGTGGTGGCCCAGGCGCTGCCGCGCGAGGACGTCCAGCGCTTCCACGACTACGGCGTGCGGATCTACCACCCCAACTTCGAGGTGTGGGACAAGCGGCTGTTCGAGCTCTACTGCCCGGGCAAGGAGCGCTACGTCGGCCGGGACGAGTGGCACCGCCGGATCCTCGACTCCACCGAGGTGTTCGGCCCGGAGAACGTGATCCCCAACTTCGTCGCGGGCGTGGAGATGGCCGAGCCCTTCGGCTTCACCACGGTGGACGAGGCGATCGCCTCCACCGAGGAGGGCCTGCGCTACTTCATGTCCCACGGCGTGGTGCCGCGCTTCACCACCTGGTGCCCCGAGCCCACCACCCCGCTCGGCAAGGCCAACCCGCAGGGCGCGCCGCTGGAGTACCACATCCGGCTGCTGCAGACCTACCGGGCGACCCTGGACGAGTTCGGCCTCTCCTCCCCGCCCGGCTACGGCCCGGCGGGCCCGGGCAAGGCGGTCTTCTCGGTGAGCTCCTTCATGGACTCGCTGCAGGGCTGAGCACGGCCCGCCCCGAAGGCGCCGCCGCCCATCGTCCGGGCGGCGGCGCCCGGCCCGTCAGCTCCCGTTCAGCGGGCGGACGGTGAGGATCTGCTCGGCCCGGCCCAGCGGGCCGTGGACGTCGTGCAGCACGGTGCTGGTGACGCCGTGCCCGGCCGGGCCGAAGCTGACGCTGGTGTCCAGGCCGGTCCAGGGGCCCTCGGGGCGGCGGTGGAAGTGGATCGTCAGGTCGGTGTTGGGGAACATCCACTCGGTGGGGTTCCACCGCACCGCGATGCCGTTGGCGGTGTCCACCAGCTTGACGAAGGAGGCGTGCGGGCCGCTGGGCTCCCCCGCGACCAGCTCGACCGGGGTGGAGATCCAGGCGGCGGCTCGGCCCGGGGCGGTCTCCCGGCGGCGGACGTCGATCGAGGCGATGTAGCCGCCGCCCCACACCCCGGCCATCGTCCAGGGCTCGAACTCCTCGGGCCCGGGCAGCGGCCGGTCGTGGGTGCCGGCGACGGCGGTGGTGTCCAGCTCGGCGAGGAACCAGGCGCGAGCCCGGACCACCGCCCGCCCGCCGGTCACCACGGTGGCCTCGACCAGCTCGATGGTGCGCCCGGGGCGGACGGTCTCCACCGTGATCTCGAACTCGTCGAGGGCGATCAGGCCGAGTATGTCGTAGCTGATCCGGGCCAGCGCCAGGCCGTCGGCGGGGCGCCCGGCCCGCTGGTGGCCGGCCCGGTGGCGGTCGATGGCGTGCACGATCAGGCCGCCGAGCGGGCTGAAGTGCTGCTCGTCGGGGTGCCAGGCACCCTGCGCCTGCGCGGTGGGCTTGTAGCTGTTCTCGCCGGTGCGCTGGTAGTAGCTGTCGGGCGCGGCGGTGGGGGTGGTCACGTGCGCTTCTCCTCGGGCCGGATCGCTGGCTGCCGGGCGGGCGCCGCCGTGGTACGACGGCGCCCGACCTCGGCGTTCAGGATCGTAGGGGGCCGAACCGCCGGTGGGGCGTCACGGGTGACGCATCCCACACCCCCGGAGGACCAGGAGTGTCAGTGCGCGGCGAGCGGGTAGTGGTCGGAGAGGTCGGTGTAGGTGTAGCTCTTGCCCCAACTGCTCACCGTCCAGGGCGCGCTGTGCACCCGGACCACCTCGTTGGTGTACTCCTGCGGGCGGGCGTGGTCGGCCCGGTAGAGGACGTAATCGAGGTCCTCCTTGGGCTCGCCCGGGTAGCGGTAGGCGGCGACGGAGTTGTCGGCGGTGTCGAAGGAGTACGGCCAGCCGGTGCGGGCGGAGGCCGGGGCGAGGTTGCCGTTGGTCAGCAGCGCCTGGTACTCGGAGCCGTGCGAGTCGATGTTGAGGTCGCCCGCGACCAGGATCGGTTCGTCGGCCGGGATCCGCTTGGCGTCCAGGAAGGAGCGCATCGCGGTGAGCTGCTTGGCCCGGATGTCCGCCGCCTGGCCGCTCGCGCAGCCCGAGTCGGTGGACTGGAGGTGGGTGCCGACCACGTGGGTGCGACGGCCGTTGACGTCCAGCACCGCGTAGACGAAGCCCTTGTTGGAGAACCAGTCCGAGCCGCAGGCGTCCTTGTAGACGTACTGCTCCTTGCGCAGGATCGGCCACTTGCTGAGCAGGGTGACGCCGCCGTCCTCGGGGGTGGTGGCGCTGTAGCTGCCGGAGGTGGCGTCCCAGCCGCTGGTGGAGCGGCCGACCACCGGCGTGTGGTACGGGTAGGCGGCCGAGGCCTTGGCGGTCAGCGCGTCGGAGGCCGAGTTGTCGAAGGCCTCCTCCAGCACGACCACGTCGTGGCCCTGGAAGAAGTCCGCCGAGGCGATGGCCTGCGCCCGGTACTGCTGGCCCCAGTTGGGGTAGAGCGAGGTGCTCATCAGGAACGTGTTGTAGGTCAGCACGTCGAGCGGGGGTGCGGTCGCGGGGGCGGTCTCGGCCGAGGCCGGGACGGCGCCGAGCACGGCGAGGACGGTGGCGGCGGCGCCGGCGGCGAGGGCGCGGCGGACGGACGACAGGGGCATCGGGCCTCCGTGGGGGGCGTTGTCGTGGACCCGTCGGGTCGAGGGATGTTGTTCATCCAACTTGGCTGTCGGCACGGACCGCAAGACATCGGGCGAGCATGCGGTGAACTCGTCGGTAACACCGTCGGCCGAGGGGCTGACGGGCGGTCACCGCCCCGCCCCTCCGTACCGCCCTCCGCCCCGCGCGTCAGGAACCGGGGTCAGACTGTCCCCAGCGCGACGAAAGAACGAACGGGGGAAGACATGGCCGGCAGGAAGAAACGGAAGAGGCCGCTCGCCGAGGGGGTGGTCCCGCCCCCGAAGCGGGTCCGCAGGCGCCCGGAGCCGCAGTTGTCGGCGCGGGCGGTCCGCCGGACGGCGTGGCCGGTCGGGGCACTCACCCCGGTGCTGATGGTCGGCCTGGCGGTACTGGGCAGCAACCCGGACTACCAGCTGCCCTGCGGCATCCTGGCGTTCCTGGTGCTCTCCGCGGGCGTCGTCGCGCTCGGCTTCGTCCGGCCCCGCGGCTGGATCATCTGGCCGGCCGTCCTGCTCGGCGTGCTGCTGCTGGTCCTGCCGACGACGAGCATCCGCGCCCAGATCATGGCGCAGCGCGGCGTGGAGACCGCGGTGGTGGTCACCGCGGCCCACAGCGCGAAGGACAAGAACGGCAAGGTGAGCTGGACCTGCGCCATCCGCCGCGCCGACGGGCGGCCGTTGCCGCACGCCGAGGTCGGCGGCTACGGCTGCACGGGCACGCGCGACATCGGCGACACCGAGAACGTGCTGGTCGACCCGGCGGGCTGGGCGCCGCCGGTCCCGCTCGACGAGGACCTCGAATTCCGCCGCGGCGGCGTCCACGTCACCGCGGTGCTGGCCGCCCTGTGGGGCCTGCTCACCCTGGTCGCGGCGCGCCGCACCCTGCGGGAGCCGGGCGCCGCGGCCGGTCAGCGGGGCGGCAGGTAGCGCACCAGGACGTCGGAGCCGGTGCCGTTCAGGGCGCCGAACAGCAGGGTGGTGCCGAACGCGTCCACGGCCGGCGCGAAGGACGGGCCGACGGCCTCGGCGACCCGCTCGACCCGGCCGGTCCGCAGGTCCCGCCGGAAGAGGTCCGGGGCGCCGTTGGTGTCGCCGGGCACCAGGCCGGCGTCGTCCGAGACGAAGGAGACCCAGCGGTCGTCCGCCGTCATGACGGCCGGCTGGGCGCCGGCGGGGGCCACCTCCGTCACCGTGCCCGTGTGCAGGTCCCGGGCGTAGAGCGCGACGCGGGTGCCGCCCTGGTCCGGCTGGAACACCCGGAACAGCGCGTACCGGCCGTCCGGGCTCAGCCGGCTCAGCCGCACGGCGTCGCGCAGGGTGCCGCTCGGGTCGATGCTCGCGCCCTCGATCCGGCCGGTGCGGGTGTCGTAGACGTAGAGCGGGAACAGTTGCCGGGTGGGCGGCGGCTTCAGGGCGGCCAGGGCGGACTGCGCGGCCGGGGCAGCCGGCAGCAGGTTGGCCGCCTTCGACCGGAAGGCGACGGTCCGGCCGTCGGCGCTGAGCGAGGGCTCCACCGAGCCGCCGTCGGCGGGGGCGCCGCCCTGCCCCGCGGTGACCAGGCGGGTGGTGCCGGTCCAGCGGTCCGTCAGGTACACGTTGGCGGTGCCCGCCTGTGCCCCGGGGGCGAGGTCGGCGCGGTCCGAGGAGTAGGCGACGTACCGGCCGTCGGCGCTGATCGCGGGGCTGACGGAGTTCCCGGCGCCGGCGCCGGCGGTGACCAACTCGGTCCGGCCGCCGAGGCGGTCGCGGACGTAGACGTCGGTGCGCCCACTGCCGTTCCCGGCAACGGCGTTGACGGCGTCACTGCTGAAGGCGACGTACCGGCCGTCGCCGCTGATCGCCGCCTGGACGGTGGAGCCGTCCAGCTGGGCGCCGCCGTCGGCGAGGCTGGCCCGCTCGGTGTGCCGCGTCCACAGGTCGCGGACGAAGACGTCGTAGAGGCGGTTGGTGTCGCCGGGCACCAGGTTGGAGGCCAGCGAGGCGAACAGCGCGTAGCGGCCGTCGGCGCTCAGCCCGAGCGGCTCGGACCAGTCGTCGGCGGGCGTGCCGTCCGGGCTCACGTTCACCCGCACCGTGTCGCCGTCCGTCACCTCGGACGCGGGCGCGGACACCGGTGCGGAGGCCGGTTCGGACGCGGGCGTGGTCCGGGCGTGCGCCGCCGGTGCCCCGGCGCCCACCAGCAGCGCGGCCGCCAGGGCGCAGACCACCCGTACCGTCGTCGTCCTCATGGGCTCCCCTCCCCTTGCGCTCCCCTTCGTTCCGGCCGAGCCAACCCCCCTGCGTGGCCACGGTCAACCCCGCCACCCCGCGATGGACACGATTCCGCCAACTCCCGGACACGACAGGAGCGCACCTACCGCACGAGCCGATCCACCGGCTCCCGGGACGCATCACCCACCCTGGCAAGGGAGGCGAGAGCAGATACCCCGAACCGGCTACATCCTCGCTAAACGCGGACCAATACGGGCATCCCACCCACGATTGCTTCGCACCGAGGCAGCGCCCGGCCGTCGAGCGCTCGGCCGTCAACCGGACGTGACCGGCGGCAGTCGAGCGAAAGGCGGAAGCCATGAGCATGATCCAGACCGGCAAGCTGCAGTTGAACTCCACCAGCGCCACGGAGCTGACCGGTGGAGCCACCTCGACCTTCACCCAGGTCACCTTCCCCACGCCCTTCCCCAACGACGCGAACGTGATCGTCGTGCCGTTCGTCCAGACCTTCAACGGCCCCGACACCCCCGGTCTGCGGATCGCCGACGTCACCACCACCGGCTTCAAGATCCGCATCAACGAGCTCGTGGGCAGCGGCCGCGCGCTGTCCGACGGGCCGCACACCACCGAGACCATCGGCTGGATCGCCAGCACCGTCTGAGCCCCGGGCTCCTCGCGGCCCCGCACCGGCCCGGGGCCGCGAGGGGCCCTGCCCCGAACCTGCGAGCCGCCGCACCGGCCCGCGCCGCCAACGCCCCTTCGCATCGGGCGTGTTCCCCCGCCCCGGCTTGCCGGGTCGGCAAAACCCGTTGGACACGGACGACCACCGGTGCGAAGGTCCGGGAATGACCGTTGACGAAGCCTTTGCCCGGCCCGACGGCCCGCCCCTGGCCGTGTCACCGCCACTGCCC
>NZ_JBIVVI010000278.1:0-8382 GCF_044757675.1 Kitasatospora sp. NPDC091257 | reverse complement strand
GGGGTATCCGCGGTCCCACGGCGGTTCCTGTCCTTCGACCGGCCGCGCGGCCCTGCGCGGTCGCTGGTTGTCGCTCGGGGGTGATCGCCGATGTCGTCGGTCCTGCCCGCCGCCCCGCAAGGTCGGCCGGCGTTCGGACGGGACGCCCGCTGCACGCGGGTCGCTCCCGCGTCCGACGACGCCCAAGGCGCTCTCCGCTACCGAGGACGTAGCTCTCTCCCATCCCAGGCCCCCACCGGTGCGGGACGCACCGCCGGGGAGCCGGAGATGTACGTCCTAGAAGGAGGACTCGCATGTCCCAGACCTACGGCAAGACCCGCTGGAAGCGCTTCGCCCTGGTGATGGTGCCGAGCGTCGCGGCCACCGCGATGGTCGGCATCTCGATCGCCAACAACGCGCTGGCGGCTTCGTTCAGCGTGTCCGGCCAGAGCTTCAAGGTCACCACGCCGGAGCTGCACGGCAAGAACTTCGCCCAGTTCGGCTCGATCGACGCGGAGACGAACGGCACTCCGCACCCGGTCGCCGTCTCGGCCTTCGACGAGGCCACCATCAAGGGCCTCTGCCAGTCGGTGGTGACCGACCCCAACGTCATCCCCCACCTGCCGTGGAAGCTGCCCAAGATCGTCCTGCGGCTGGAGGCCGGCAACAGCGACGACGTCAACAAGCAGGTCTACGCCAAGAACCTGCTGATCGACCTCGACCAGCTGAACGCCGACGCCGAGTTCACCAACATCAACATCGGCCAGGACGCCTCGACCCTCAAGGGCTCGGCCACCCAGGGCTGGCAGTCCAAGCTCGGCGGCCTGCCGTCCGGTCAGACCGGCTTCGCCCAGGCCGCCGAGAAGGCCGACCTGTACAACGTGCAGCAGACCGCCTGGGCCACCTCGGCCGGCACCTTCAAGCTCCAGGGCCTGAAGCTCGCGCTGCACACCGACGGTTCCGGCGAGTGCTACTGAGCCGCTGACGGCGGCGGACCGGGCCCGGTCCGCCCGCCCCGACGGCACCTGCGGGACCGGGGACGGTGCGTGCGCCGTCCCCGGATCCCGTGTCTCGTCCATCCCCTCGTTCACACCATCGAGGAGCTGCACCGTGTCCAGCGCCCTTGCCTCCTACCGGCCCGCCGAGCACGAGAACCCCGCCCAGTGGCTGCGCCGGGTGTTCCGTACGTTCCGCCGGACGCGGCCGTACTACGGCGGTCTGCTGGCCATGATCGCCGGCGTCCCGATCATGTACTTCCCGTACGCCAAGCTCTCGCTGGGCGGCATGACCGTGGCCATGGCCACCACGGCGGGTGCCGGGTCACTGATCATCGGCGTGCTGCTGGTGGTGCTCGGACTGACCGCGTGGTTCCAGCCGGCCGTGCGGGTCTTCGCCGGTATCGCCACCACCCTGCTGACGCTGGTCTCGATCCCGGTCTCCAACCTGGGGGGCTTCGGGCTGGCCCTGCTGCCGGGCCTGATCGGCGGCGGGCTGATGGTCTCCTGGGCCCCGCTGCCGGAGCCCGAGGCCGGAAAGGCCGCCAAGGGCCGGCGCCGGCGCCGGGCCGGGAGCGGCGCCGGGGACGCGGCGGCCGGGAGCGCCGTCGCGCAGAGCGTCGCCACCGAGCCGAACGCCGAGCCGAACGCCGAGCCGAACGCCGAGACCCGGACCGCCGCCGCGCCCGCCACCGACGGCGCCGTCGCGGCGCCCACCGCCGAACTGCCCGCCCGGGGCGCGCCGCCGGCGACCGCCGCCGCGGCCGCCGAAACCGTCGCCGGGAGCACCGTCCCGAAGCAGTCCGGCGCCGTGGACCAGGAGGAGGCGCGGTGACCGGGCCGGCCGAGCAAGCCGACAACGGTACGACCGTTCCCGCGCAGCACTCCGGCCGGCACGCGGCCCCGCGCACGCCCGTACGGGTCCGGCTGAGAGGCCGGGCGCTGGCGATGGCGGCGGTGCCGACCGCGCTGCTGATGGCCGCGGCCTACACGCCCAACCCGGCGGTCGCCGAGTCTGCGGCGGGCAAGCCCTGCGGCACCGCTCCGGCCACCGTGCCGGACGTCGCGCCGATCGAGACGCCGGTGCCCAAGAGCGAGCTGCCGGAGCCGCCGCCGGGCCCGTCCGGCGCGCCGAGCCAGGCCCCGACCACGGCGCCCCCGTCCGGCCCCTCGACCGACCCCGGCTCGGTGCCGACCCAGGTGCCGACCACCGCGCCCGCCCAGCAGCCCACCTCGCCGGTCAAGCCGTCGGCCGCCACCGCCCAGCCGTCCGTCGCCGGTTCCGCCGTCGCCGGTTCCACCGACACCGGCACGGCGGTCCGGAGCGGCCTGATCGACGACCTGGTCGGCGGCATCAGCCACCTGCTGAACCCGAACGCCGTGCCGAGCCCGACGCCGGCCACCACACCGGCGGCCACCACGGCGCCGACCGCTCCGACGGGCCCGACCGCACCCGCCCCGAGCACGGGCACCCCGGCCCAGCCCGCCCAGCCGCAGGCCCGGGCCGCCGCCCCGCAGACCGCGCCGCCCGCGACCCGGCCGGCCGACGACGAGCCCTCGCCCACCGCCACGCCCACCGCCGCGCCGAGCGGCAAGGCGACCGGCAGGCCGAAGCCCTCCGCGACGCCGTCCGCGGACGCCTCGGCGACGCCCTCCGCGGGCGCCTCCGGCAGCCCGTCCGCCACGCCCACCGAGAACCCCAACTGCGATGTGGACGCCCGGTCTCTGACGGCCGGCGCGCCCGCCCCCGGGCACGTCGTCCCGGAGCAGAACTGGACCCTGAAGACCAGCCGGCTCGCCCTGCACGGCGCGGCCTTCCACGGCGTCTACGACGTGAAGACCCCGACCGGCAGCAAGCGCGTCCTGAAGTTCGTGGTCGACAGCGTGGACATCGACAACCTCGACATGTCCACCCTGGAGGGCAACGGCGTCACCTTCCACGTCCAGGGCGCCCCGGGGTCCACCTCGACGATGCGCAAGGGCCCGGTCACCATGTACGTGGAGCGGCTGTCCGGCCACCTCTCCAAGGTGCTCGGCCTGCCGATCCTGATCGACCTGGGCGAGATCACCCTCACCCCGGACACCCTGCCGCGCTGGCTGTACGACCTGATCGGCTCCATCCCGATCCCGCTGGACCTGGAGCTGACCGGCGTCACCGCCAAGCAGGCCGGTCAGTTCGGCGGCACCCTGCGGATCCCCGGGATGCGCATGTTCAACGACGACGCCCCCTACAGCGACAAATAGCGGCGGCGACGGGCGGCGCGGGCGACGAGCGGCGTGCGCCGCAAGGCCCGTGGGGCGGCCCTCCGGAAGGAGGACCGCCCCACGGGCGTTCGGGTCGGGCGGGCGGTCACTCGCTCCGGGTGCCGAGGTGGTGCACCTGCACCATGTTGGTGGTGCCGGGGATGCCGACCGGGACACCGGCGGTGACGATGACGGTGTCGCCCTCGCCGAGCCGGCCCAGCTTCAGCAGCTCCCGGTCGACCTGCGCGACCATCGCGTCCGTGGTGGCCACCTGCTCCGTCACGTACGCCTCGACGCCCCAGCTCAGCGAGAGCTGGTTGCGGGTGGCGGTGTCCGGGGTGAAGGCGATCACCGGGATCGGCGAGCGGTAGCGGGACAGCCGGCGGGCGGTGTCACCGGACTTGGTGAAGGCGACCAGCGCCCTGCCGTCCAGGAAGTCGCCCAGCTCGCACGCGGCGCGGGCGACCGAGCCGCCCTGGGTGCGCGGCTTGCGGCCCGGGTTGAGCGGCTGGAGGCCCTGGGAGAGCAGCTCCTCCTCGGCCTTCTCGCAGATCCGGCTCATGGTGCGGACGGTCTCGACCGGGTACTTGCCGACGCTCGACTCGGCGGACAGCATGACCGCGTCGGCGCCGTCCAGGATGGCGTTGGCGACGTCGGAGACCTCGGCGCGGGTCGGGCGCGAGGCGTGGATCATCGACTCCATCATCTGGGTGGCGACGATGACCGGCTTGGCGTTGCGGCGGGCCAGGGTGACCAGCTGCTTCTGGACCAGCGGCACCCGCTCCAGCGGGTACTCCACGGCCAGGTCGCCGCGGGCGACCATGATGGCGTCGAAGGCGAGGACGATCTCCTCCATGGCCTCGACGGCCTGCGGCTTCTCGATCTTGGCGATGACCGGCACCCGGATGCCGACCTCGTCCATGACCTCGTGGACGTCCTTGACGTCGTCCGCGTTGCGGACGAAGGACAGGGCGATCATGTCGACGCCCAGGCGCAGCGCGAAGCGCAGGTCGTCCTTGTCCTTCTCGGACAGGGCGGGCACGTTCACGGCCGCGCCGGGCAGGTTGATGCCCTTGTTGTTCGAGAGCACGCCGCCCTCGACCACCACGGTCCTCACCCGCGGGCCGTCGACGCTGACGACCTCCAGGGCGATGACGCCGTCGTTGATCAGGATCGGGTCGCCGGGCTTCACGTCGCCGGGCAGGCCCTTGTAGGTGGTGCCGCAGATGTGCTGGTCACCGGGGACGTCCTCGGTGGTGATGGTGAACTCGTCGCCGTTGTCGACGGTCACCGGGCCGTTGGCGAAGGTCGCCAGACGGATCTTCGGACCCTGGAGGTCGGCCAGGACGCCGATGGCCTTGCCGGTGTCCTCCGAGACCTGGCGGACCTTGCGGTACCGCTCCTCGTGGTCCGCGTGGTTGCCGTGGCTCATGTTCAGTCGGGCGACGTTCATGCCCGCCTCGACGATGGCCTTCAGCTGTTCGTAGGAGTCCGTCGCCGGACCCAGGGTGCAGACAATTTTCGCTCGGCGCATATGGATCAGTCTATCCGTTCGTGTTATAGGTGCATTCGGCACGCACCGGGAGGAATCGCCGACGAAAAGTTCCGAGGAGTGAGACGGTTCTGTGTCAGTCCTCGGACTCCCGGCGTTCCCGGTGCACCAGGGCGAAGGCCTGTCGGGCGATCTCCAGCTCCTCGTCGGTGGGCACCACGGCGACCGCCACCCGGCCGTACTCGGGCGAGATGATCCGGGCCTCGCCGGACCGCACCGAGTTCAGCTCCGGGTCGACGGCGATGCCCAGTTCCTCCAGTCCCGCGGTGGCCGCCGCGCGCACCGGCGCCGCGTTCTCCCCGACGCCGGCGGTGAACGCGATCGCGTCCACCCGGCCGAGCACCGCGTAGTAGCCGCCGATGTACTTGCGCAGCCGGTGGACGTACGAGTCGAAGGCCAGCCTCGCGTCCGCGTCCCCCTCGTCGGCCCGGCGCATGATCTCGCGCATGTCGTTCTCGCCGCACAGCCCGCGCAGGCCGCTGCGGCGGTTCAGCAGGTCGTCGATCTCGTCCACGGAGAGGCCGCCGACCCGGTGCAGGTGGAACACCACGCCGGCGTCGATGTCGCCCGAGCGGGTGCCCATGACCAGGCCCTCCAGCGGGGTCAGGCCCATCGAGGTGTCCACGCAGCGGCCGCCGGCGACAGCCGAGGCGGAGGCGCCGTTGCCCAGGTGCAGCACGATCACGTTGACCTCGGCCGGATCCTTGCCGAGCAGCCGCGCGGTGGCCCGCGAGACGTACTGGTGCGAGGTGCCGTGGAAGCCGTAGCGGCGCACCCGGTGCCGGTCGGCGACGGCCTTGTCGATGGCGTACCGGGCCGAGTACTCGGGCATCGAGGCGTGGAAGGCGGTGTCGAAGACGGCCACCTGGGGGAGGTCGGGGCGCAGCGCGCGGGCCACCTCGATGCCGGTGATGTTGGCCGGGTTGTGCAGCGGGGCGACCGGGATCAGCCGGCGGATCTCCCGGAGCACGTCGTCGGTGATCACGGTCGGCTCGGTGAACCGCAGGCCGCCGTGCACCACCCGGTGGCCGATCGCGGCCAGCTCGGGGGAGTCCAGCCCGAGGCCGTCGGCGGACAGTTCCTCGGCGACGGCCTTGAGCGCGCCGGCGTGGTCCGGGAAGACCTGGACGGTCTCGCGCGCCTCGCCGCCGCGCGGGGTGTGCACCAGCCGCCCGCCGGTCTCACCGATCCGCTCGACCAGCCCGGCGGCCAGCTTGGCCCCGTCCAGCATGTCGATCAGCTGGTACTTCACCGACGAGGAGCCGGCGTTCAGCACGAGAACGCGGGTGCCTCCACTCATGCGACGGGCTCCTTGCTGTCCGATGTGCGGTCCTGGGACTGGATGGCGGTGATCGCGACGGTGTTGACGATGTCCTGCACCAGCGCCCCGCGGGAGAGGTCGTTGACGGGCTTGCGCAGCCCCTGGAGCACCGGCCCGACCGCGACCGCGCCGGCCGAACGCTGGACCGCCTTGTAGGTGTTGTTGCCCGTGTTGAGGTCCGGGAAGATCAGTACGGTGGCCCGCCCGGCGACCGGGGAGCCCGGCAGCTTGGCGGCCGCGACGTGGGCGTCCACCGCCGCGTCGTACTGGATCGGGCCCTCGACCAGGATGTCCGGCCGCAGCTCGCGGACCAGCTCGGTGGCCTTGCGGACCTTGTCGACGTCGGCGCCGGAGCCGGAGGTGCCGGTCGAGTACGAGAGCATCGCGACCCGCGGCTCCACCCCGAACTGGGCGGCGGTGGCGGCCGATTGGATGGCGATGTCGGCCAGCTGCTGGGCGTCCGGGTCCGGGTTGACGGCGCAGTCGCCGTACACCAGCACCCGGTCGGCCAGGCACATGAAGAAGACCGAGGAGACGATCGAGGCGCCCGGCGAGGTCTTGATCACCTCGAAGGCGGGCCGGATGGTGGCGGCGGTGGAGTGCGCCGCGCCGGAGACCATGCCGTCCGCGATGCCCTCCTGGACCATCAGGGTGCCGAAGTACGAGACGTCGGTGACCACGTCCAGCGCCAGCTCGACGGTCATCCCCTTGTGGGCGCGCAGCTTCGCGTACAGCTCGGCGAACTGGCGGCGCAGCGGGCTGGTGGCCGGGTCGACGATCCGCACCTGGGCCCGGTCGGCGGCCGGGTTCCCCCCGGCCTGGTGGCCGGGAGCGGTGCCCGCGTCCGGGAGGGCGATGCTCAGGGCCGAGGCCTTGCGGCGGACGGCGTCCACCTCGCCGAGCAGGGTGAGGTCGCAGATGTTGCGGCGCAGCAGGATCTCGGCGGCGCGCAGCACCCGCTCCTCGGTGCCCTCGGGCAGGACGACGTGCCGGCGGGCGCCCCGGGCGCGCTCCAGCAGCTCGTGCTCGAACATCATCGGGGTGACCCGGTCGGACCGGCCGACCTCGATCAGGTTGGTCAACTCGGCGGTGTCGACGTGCAGTTCGAAGAGGCCGAGGGCGATCTCGGCCTTCCGGGGGCTGGCCGGGGTGAGCTTGCCCTCCAGGTGGGTCAGATGGGCGGCGGTGGGCCAGCTGCCCTCGGGGACGACGGCGACCGGGGTGCCGGGGGCGAGCCGGGCGGCCAGTGCCATCACGTTGGGGCCGGGGTGCTGGCCGAGCGTCAGCAGCACGCCGGCGATCGGCGGGGCGCCGGCGGCGTGCGCGGCCAGCGAGCCGATCACCAGGTCGGCGCGGTCCCCGGGGGTGACCACCAGCGCGCCTTCGGTCAGCGCGTCCAGGAAGGTCGGCAGCATGGCGCCGCCGAAGACGTAGCCGCGCACGTCCCGGGCGAGGCCGGCGGCGTCCCCGATCAGGACCTCGGCGCCGGTCGCCTCGACCAGCTGGGCGACGGTGGGCGCGGCCAGGGCCGGCTCCTCCGGGATGACGTAGGCGGGGATCGGCAGCTTCTCGGTGAGGGTGTGCCGGATCCGCTGCTCGGCGCCGGGGGAGACCCGGTTGGCGATCATCGCGAGGGTCTGGCAGCCGAGGTCGGTGTACGCCCGGTGGGCGTTGCGGACCTCGGCGATGACCGTCCCGGCGTCCGCGTCGTGCCCGCCGACCACGGGCAGTACGGCGGCGCCGAACTCGTTGGCCAGGCGGGCGTTGAAGGCCAGTTCGTCCGGGATGCTGGTGTCGGAGAAGTCGGTGCCGAGCACCAGCACGGCCTGGCAGCGCCGCTCCAGCGCGTGGAAGCGGTCGACCAGGACGGAGACCAGCTCGTCCTGCCCCATGGCGGCCTGGAGCGCGGCGGCCTCCTCGTAGGTGAGGCCGTACAGCTCGGTGCTCGGCAGGTCGAGCCGGTAGCGGCCGTGCAGCAGCTCGACCACGTGGTCGGAGCCCGGCCGCCCGGGCGCGGCGGCGTGCACCAGTGGGCGGAACACCCCGACCCGGTCCACCTGGCGGGTGAGCAGTTCCATGACCCCGAGTTCGACCGCCTGGCGGCCGTCCCCCCGGTCGATACCGGTCACGTACACGCTGCGCGCCACGTGGGTGTCTCCGTCCCGTCGTCTCGGAAAGTGGTCATATCGACCATACCTTCGCACCCCGAACGGCCGTCCGCGAGCAGAACGGCGGGGTTCGGGCAAGGGGCGGAGGTCCCTCCCGGGTGCCCGCCCGGTGGGGCGGGCACC
>NZ_JBIVVI010000277.1:0-8384 GCF_044757675.1 Kitasatospora sp. NPDC091257 | reverse complement strand
GGTGGCGTTGGTGGGGGGGGAGGCGCCCCCCGCCACCGCGACCGTCCGGGTCCGCCGGGGTGCCGGCTTCCCGCTGCGCACCAAGGCGCTGGGCAGCACCCGGGTGGACGAGGCCTGGGACGAGCTGGAGATCCCGTACGGCAACGGGCTGGGCGCGGACCTGGCCGAGTTCGGGCCGGACGTGCTGGTGCTCGGGCCGGAGGAGCTGCGGGCGGATGTGGTCGACCGGCTGCGGGCGGTCGCGGGTATCGAGGGAGAGCGTCCGTGAGTAATGCCATCGACCAGACGCGACGGATGCTGTCGCTGGTCACCTACCTGCGCGAGCGGCCCGGGGCCGAGGTCGCCGAGGTGGCCCGGGCGTTCGGGATCAGCGAGCGCGAGCTGATCGCGGACCTCAACGTGCTGCCGATGTGCGGCACCAGCTTCCGCGGCGGCGACCTGCTCGACATCGACACCGACGGCGAGCGGATCTGGTGGCACAACGTCGACGACGTGGCCCAGCCGCTGCGGCTGGCCGCCGACGAGGCGACCGCGCTGCTGGTGGCCGCCCGCGCGGTGGCCGGGCTGCCGGGCCTGCGGGCCGGGGACCGGGAGGCGCTCACCCGGGCCGTCGCCAAGATCGAGAACGCGGCCGGGGAGAGTGCCGAGGGCAGCGCCCGGGTCGGCGTGACCTTCGAGGCGGAGAGCCACGTGTTCGCCGACATCGACCGCGCGCTCAGCGAGGGCCGCCGGCTCTGGCTGCGCTACTACTCGCACGGGCGCGGCGGGATGACCGAGCGCGAGGTGGACCCGATCCGGCTGCTCACCGAGGGCCACACCTACCTCGAGGCCTGGTGCCGCACCTCCGAGGACCACCGGATGTTCCGGCTCGACCGGGTCGCCGAGATCCGCGTCCTGGACGTCCCGGCCGACCCGCCCCGGCGCGAGCCGCGCGACCTGAGCGGCGGGCTGGTCAACCCGGCGGCGGACGACCCCGAGGTGGTCGTCGAGGTCTCCTCCGGGGGGCGCTGGGTGGCCGAGTACTACACCCACGACCGGGCCGAGGAACTGCCCGACGGCGGGCTGCGGATCACCCTGCGCAGCGCCGACCCCTCCCAGCTGCGCCCGTTGGCGCTGCGGCTGGGCCGGGACGGCCGGATCGTCTCGCCGCCCGAACTGGCCGAGCAGGCGCGCTCGGCCGCGCGGGAGGCGCTGGCCGCCTACGGGGAGGGGCGGGCCTGAGCGGTGGAACCCGGGACCAGATTCAAGGTGTACTGCTCCGAGTGCCGGGAGAAGGTGGAGCTCCCGGCCGAGGACTTCCGCCTGACCCTCGGTCGCACCCCGGCCCAGGCGCACTACAGCTTCGGCTGCCCGCGGTGCGGTGCGGCGGTGCGCAAGCCGGCCGGGGAGAAGATCGTCGAGGCGCTCACCGGGGCCGGGGTGCGCACCATGCGGCTCGTCCCGGCGGAGGGGTGACCCCCGTATAGGGTGGGCGCATGTCCTGGATGCTCGTCGCCGCCGTCCTGCTCGCCACCGCGGGCCTGCTGGTCCTCGGGGTCCTCGCGATCCGGCTCTGGCTGGACGTGCGGGCGCTGGCCAAGGGCGTGGACCGGGCCTCGCGGGCGCTGGCCGCGGCGGCCGAGGACCTGGCGGACGCGGTGCCGGCGGCGAACGCCCCGGCGGCGGAGCGGGTCCCGGCCGCTTAGCACGGCGCGGCTCCGGGTGGTACGGGGGCTGCTGCGCGCGGGTGGGGGCGGGTTACGCTCTCAGTTGGCTCCTGAACCGCGTACCGGGGGCCGCTGTCCTGTTCGGGCGGCCGTCGTCGTGGCGTCATCCGCAGCGGTTACCATCCGCAGCGGACGGCCCGTCGGGCCGCCATGACTGAAGGTGGTCGCGCATGCGCATCTCGCCGACCGCGATCGTGGTGATCGTGGTTCTCGCCATCCTGCTGTTCGGAGCCAAGCGGCTGCCCGACCTGGCGCGCTCGCTGGGCAAGTCGATGCGGATCCTGAAGAGCGAGGCCCAGGCGATGCGTTCGGACGGCCGGTCCGAGCAGCCGGCCCCGCCCGCTCGGGCAGCGGCCCCGGTCGACGGTGCCGCGGGCCGGACCATCCAGTCCGCTCCGGGCGCTTCGGCCACGGCCCGTCCGGTGAACGAGCCCGCCGCCGGGGCCTCCGCGCCCGACGGCGACCGCCCGCACTGAGCGCGGCGCACGTGAGGCAGCCGACGCGCGCCGCGCGCACGACGTGCGGGCGGCACGCGACCACGGAGGCCCGTCGACCGGCGGGCCCCGACGCACGAGTTGAGGACCGGGGTTGAGCAAGCTCTCCAAGGCGCCGAAGGCGTCAAAGGATCCTGAGGGGCGGATGGCCCTCGCCGACCACCTGCGGGAACTGCGCAACCGCGTGGTCAAGTCGGTCCTGGCGATCGTGCTGTTCGCGATCGTCGCGGCGATCTACCACAAGCAGATCGAGCACTTCCTGCTCCAGCCGCTGCCGCAGTGCAACACCAAGGTCGACGCGGACCAGTACCACGGGCGCTGCGCCCAGGTGTCCAACATCGGCCTCACCGCCGGTTTCAACTGGATGCTGAAGGTCGCGCTGACCGCGGGCGTGGTGGCGGCCGTCCCGGTCTGGCTGTACCAGGTGTGGGCCTTCGTGGCGCCCGGCCTGCACAGGAACGAGAAGAAGTACGCGGTCATCTTCATGGCGTGCGGCGCCCCGCTGTTCCTGGCGGGTGTGGCGGCCGCGATCATGGTCATGCCGACCATGGTCGAGATGCTGATCTCGTTCACTCCGAGCGACACCACGCCGATCCTGCCGCCCGAGGACTACTTCGACATCGCCACCCGGATGGTGCTGGTCTTCGGCCTCGCCTTCGAGTTCCCGCTGCTGCTGGTGATGCTCAACCTGGTGGGCATCGTGACCGGCAAGCGGCTGCTCAGCTGGTGGCGCGGGATGGTCATGGCGATCACCGTGTTCGCCGCGTTCGCCACTCCGGGCGCCGACCCGTTCAGCATGCTGCTGCTGTCGATGCCGATCTGGGCGCTGTACTTCATCGCGGTGGGGATCGCGCTCTTCAACGACAAGCGCAAGGCGCGTCGCAACCCGGACGCCGGGCTGGACGACGAGGAGGCCTCGCACGTGGACCTCTCGGTGCAGCCGGTGGCCGGTGCGGAGTCCGTCCAGGCCTCGGCGACCCCGGCGGCCGGTGTGTCGGTGCCGGCGTCCCGTCGCGAGGAGATGGACGACATCACCTGAGCCGGTAGGGCTTGAGGGAGCCCCGGTCCGCCGTTCTGCCGAGCGGTGGGCCGGGGCTTCCCGCCGTTCCGGCCTTTCCGCTGGTGGGGGTGGTCCCGGGTTTCGGTGGGGCGGTCTTGGCAGGTCGCATGGCATGTGACATATTACTGCCGTGCTGAAGACCGAGAGACCTCCCCTGGACGTCGTCGTGGTCGGCGCCGGTGTGGTCGGCGCCGCCTGCGCCTACTACGCCGCCCGCGCCGGGCTCGCCGTCGCCGTCGTGGACCGCGGCCCGGTGGCCGGTGGCACCACCGGTGCGGGCGAGGGCAACCTGCTGGTCTCCGACAAGGAGCCCGGCCCCGAACTCGACCTCGCCCTGCTCAGCACCCGGCTCTGGCGCGAACTCGCCGAGCGGCTCGGCCCCGCGATCGAGTACGAGCCCAAGGGCGGCGTGGTGGTCGCCTCCACCGCCGCCGGGCAGGACGCGCTGCGGGCCTTCGCCGCCGGGCAGCGGACCGTCGGGGTCGAGGCCGAGGAGGTGCCCGGCGAGCGGCTGCGCGAGCTGGAGCCGCACCTGGCCGAGGGCCTGGCCGGCGGCTTCCACTACCCGCAGGACGCCCAGGTCCAGCCCGCCCTGGCCGCCGCCCACCTGCTGCGCGAGGCCCGCCGGATGGGCGCCGAGCTGATCACCGGGGAGAGCGTCACCGCCGTCGACCGCGGCCCGGACGGCGCCGTGCGCGGCGTGCGGACCGACCGGCGGAGCCTGGCCGCCGCCGCCGTGGTGAACGCGGCCGGCACCTGGGGCGGCGAGATCGCCGCGCTGGCCGGAGTGCACCTGCCGGTGCTGCCCCGGCGCGGCTTCGTGCTGGTCACCGAGCCGCTGCCGCGGGTCGTGCGGCACAAGGTCTACGCCGCCGACTACGTGGCCAACGTGGCCAGCGGATCGGCCGGGCTGGAGACCTCCGCCGTGATCGAGGGCACCCCGGGCGGGCCGGTGCTGATCGGTGCCAGCCGGGAGCGGGTCGGCTTCGACCGCACGCTCTCCCAGGAGGTGCTGAGCCGGCTCGCCGCCCAGGCCGCCGCGCTGTTCCCGGTGCTCGCCGACGTCACCGTGATGCGCACCTACCGGGGCTTCCGCCCGTACCTGCCGGACCACCTGCCGGCCATCGGCGCCGACCCCCGGGTGCCCGGGCTCTACCACGCCTGCGGGCACGAGGGGGCCGGCATCGGGCTGGCCCCGGCGACCGGGCTGCTGATCAGCGAGCAGCTCACCGGCAAGCGGCCGGAGCTGGACCTCGCACCGTTCCGGGCGGACCGCTTCCCGGCCGGGTGAGCGCCGGCCCGCCATCGCCACACATGTTCCGTCCAGGATTGGAGAAGCCGCCGATGCGCCGCCGCACCCCCGCCGGGCTGGTCCAGGCCGAGCCCGGGCCCGCCCACCACATCGAGTTCGACGGGCGGCCCGTCCCCGCGCTGCCCGGGCAGTCGATCGCCGCCGCGCTCTGGGCCGACGGCGTGCTCGCCTGGCGCACCACCCGGGTCGGCGGCGAACCGCGCGGGGCGTTCTGCGGGATCGGCGCCTGCTTCGACTGCCTGGCCACCGTGGACGGCCGCCCCAACCAGCGCACCTGCCTGCTCCCCGCGGAGCCCGGCACCACCGTCACCACCCAGGAGGGCCACGGCCGTGCCGACCTCGCCGTCTGACGCCCACGACAGCCGGCCGTACGACCTCGTGGTGGTCGGCGCCGGCCCGGCCGGGCTGGCCGCCGCCGTCACCGCCGCCGACCTCGGGCTGCGCTGCGCCCTGCTGGACGGCGGGCGGAGCACCGGCGGGCAGTACTACCGCCACCCGGCGCCCGGCCTGGGCGCGGCGCGGCCGGACCGGCTGCACCACCACTGGTCCGCCTACACCGGCCGGGCCGACCGGCTCGACGCGCACGAGCGCGCCGGGCGGGCCGCCTTCCTGGCCGGGCACCAGGTCTGGGCCCTGGAGCGCACCGGGGACGGCTTCGCGGTGCACGTCACCCGCGGGCCGGAGAGCACCGACCGGGCCACCGTCCGGTCCCGGTCGGTGCTGCTCGCCACCGGCGCGTACGAGCGGCAGCTGCCGTTCCCCGGCTGGACCCTGCCCGGGGTCGTCACCGCGGGCGGCGCCCAGGCCATGCTCAAGGCCGGGCTGGTGCTGCCCGGGAAGCGGATCGTGGTGGCCGGCAGCGGCCCGCTGCTGCTCGCGGCCGCCTCCTCGCTGGTCACCGCCGGGGCCGAGGTGCCCGCCGTGGTCGAGGCGACCGCCTACCTCGGGTACGCGCGGCACCCCGGCGTGCTGGCGGGCGTGCCCGGCAAGCTGGTCGAGGGCGCCGGGCACGGCGGGGCGCTGCTGCGCCACGGCGTGCGGCTGCGCCCGCGCAGCGCGGTGGTCGAGGCGCACGGGACGGACCGGGTCACCGGCGTCACGGTGGCCCGGCTGGACGCCGACTGGCGGCCGGTGCCCGGCACCGGGCGGCGGATCGACTGCGACGCGCTCGCCGTCGGCCACGGCCTGCTGCCGCAGATCGACCTGGCCACCGAGCTGGGTGCGCGGACCGTGACCGGGCCGGACGGCGCGGTCGCGCTGGAGGTCGACGCCCGGCTGCGCACCAGCGTGCCCGGCCTCTGGTCCGCGGGGGAGACCAATGGCGTCGGCGGCGCGGACCTCGCGCTCGCCGAGGGCGAGCTGGCCGCGTACGCGGTGGCCGGGGAGCGACCCGCGGCCGCGCTGATGCGCCGCCGCTCGCGGCTGCGGGCCTTCGCCGACCTGATGGCCGCCGCCCACCGGCCGGGCCCCGGCTGGACCGGCTGGCTGCGTCCGGACACCGACGTCTGCCGGTGCGAGGAGGTGCCGGTCGAGGCGATCCGGGAGGCCGTCGAGGAACTGGGCGCGGGCGATCCGCGCACCGTCAAGCTGCTCACCCGGGCCGGGATGGGCTGGTGCCAGGGCCGGATGTGCGGTCCGGCCGTGGCCTGCCTGGCCGGTTCGGGTGAGCCCGGGCCCGACCGCCGCCCGCTGGGCTGCCCGGTGCCGCTCTCCCAGCTGGCGGCGGGGCCCACCCCGGAGTCGTAACGGGCCCGCCGTCGAACGGCGGGCCGGGGACCTTGTCTCCGGCCTGTCCGCTCTTGTAAAATGTCACACCTCATCAAGGAGCTCATGTGTCCATCACCCAGCACGACACCAACCGTCCCTGGCGCGGCATCATGGTCGCCACCACGCTCCCGCTGCGCCCGGACCACTCCGTCGACTACGACGCCTACGCCGAGCACGTCCGCTGGCTGATCGACTCCGGCTGCGAGGGCGTCGTCCCCAACGGCTCGCTGGGCGAGTACCAGACGCTCACCGCCGAGGAGCGCGCCAAGGTCGTCGAGGTCGCCGTCGAGGCGGCCGGCGACGGCTCCCGGGTCATGCCCGGCGTCGCCGCCTACGGCAGCGCCGAGTCCCGCCGCTGGGCCGAGCAGGCCGCCGAGGCCGGCGCCGGCTCCGTCCTGCTGCTGCCGCCGAACGCCTTCCGGGCCGACCACGCCTCGGTGCGCGCCCACTACGCCGAGGTCGCCAAGGCCGGCCTGCCGATCGTGGCGTACAACAACCCGATCGACACCAAGGTCGACCTGGTCCCCCCGCTGCTCGCCCAGCTGCACGCCGAGGGCTCGATCGTCGCGGTCAAGGAGTTCAGCGGCGACGTCCGCCGGGCGTACGAGATCGCCGAGCTGGCCCCCGGGCTGGACCTGCTGATCGGCGCCGACGACGTGCTGCTGGAGCTGGCGCTCGCCGGAGCGGTCGGCTGGATCGCCGGCTACCCGAACGCCCTGCCGGCCGCCTCGGTGGCGCTCTACGACGCCGCCGTCTCCAAGGACCTGGAGAGCGCGCTGCCGCTCTACAAGTCGCTGCACTCGCTGCTGCGCTGGGACTCCAAGACCGAGTTCGTCCAGGCCATCAAGCTCTCCATGGACATCGCCGGGCGCCCCGGCGGCCCGGTGCGCGCCCCGCGCCAGCCGCTCGTCCCGGAGATCGAGACGGCCGTCCGCGCGGCCACCGAGAAGGCGCTGGCCGACGGCCTGGTCTGACACCGGCGCGAACCCGGGCCTCCGGGCCGGCTGCGGCGGCAGTCGGCCCGGCCCACCCCCCACCATCCGAACCTGTACGGGAGTTGTGACCCATGCGCAGCCGTCACGTGTTCCACGCCGTCGACTCGCACACCGAGGGCATGCCGACCCGGGTGATCACCGGCGGCTTCGGCGTCATCCCCGGCGCCACCATGGCCGAGCGCCGGGTGCACTTCCAGGAGCACCTGGACCACTTCCGCACCCTGCTGATGTACGAGCCGCGCGGCCACGCCGCGATGAGCGGCGCGATCCTCCAGCCGCCGACCCGGCCGGACGCCGACTTCGGCGTGCTCTACATCGAGGTCTCCGGACTGCTGCCGATGTGCGGGCACGGCACCATCGGGGTCGCCACCGTGCTGGTCGAGACCGGGATGGTCCCCGTGGTCGAGCCGGTCACCACCGTACGGCTGGACACCCCGGCCGGACTCGTGGTCGCCGAGGTGCACGTCGAGGACGGCGCCGCCAAGGCGGTGACCATCCGCAATGTGCCCTCCTACTCGGTCGCCCTGGACCGCAAGATCGAGGTGCCCGGCTACGGCACGGTGACCTACGACCTTGCGTACGGCGGCAACTTCTACGCCATCCTGCCGCTCGCCGAGTTCGGGCTGCCCTTCGAGCGTGAGCGCAAGCAGGAGATCCTGGACGCCGGCCTGGCGATGATGGACGCGATCAACGCGAGCCCGGACCGGCCGGTGCACCCGGAGAACCCGTCCATCCACAGCTGCCACCACGTCCAGCTGCTCGCCCCCGGCTCCACCGCCGAGCACTCCCGGCACGCGATGGCCATCCACCCCGGCTGGTTCGACCGCTCGCCCTGCGGCACCGGCACCTCGGCGCGGATGGCCCAGCTGCACGCGCGCGGCGAACTGCCCCTCGGGCGGGACTTCCGCAACGACTCCTTCATCGGGACCACCTTCACCGGGCGGCTGGTCGAGGAGACCGAGGTGGCCGGGCGGCCCGCGGTGGTGCCCACCGTCACCGGGCGGGCCTGGGTCACCGGCACCGCCCAGTACTTCCTCGACCCGAGCGACC
>NZ_JBIVVI010000276.1:0-8389 GCF_044757675.1 Kitasatospora sp. NPDC091257 | reverse complement strand
GGTGGAGGGACCTGCGACCCGCCCCGCACCGAGGTGGGCCGGTCACGGCCGTGGCCGTGGTGATCACGGCCCGCGGCCCGGCGGCAGCGGCGGTGGATCGTGGACGGCCCCCTGGCCCCGGTCCGCGCTTACGGGCGGGGGCGGAGATCGGCCACTCCGGGTCGCCCGCCGGCCCGTGCGGCCTCGGGCAAATCTCCCGACTCGTGACCCGACGGGCCTCCGGCGCCCGTGCGCCGCGCCGCCCCGGGCCCCCAACCGTCGCAGGTCAGCCACATATCGGGGCGGGGTGGGCGCGAGGTGGCTGAAAATTGTGTGCCATATAAACTGTGACATTGTTCTGATGGCCGGTCAGTGACAGGATCCACGCCAATCTCCTCATCTCCTTCACTCAGTCCGACCCCACGTCGGGCTGCCCCCACTCGAAGAAGGACTCGGCGTGCTCCTGCGCACAAGACTCTCCACGCTCGCGGCCGGCGTCGTCGCCTGTTGTGCCACGGCCACCGCCGTGCTGCCGGCCCAGGCCTTCGCGGCTCCCGCCGCCGTCACCGCCACCCCGGCCCTGACCGCGGCCGCCCCGAACGCACCCGCCGCACCCGCCGCGCCCATCGCCGGCGCGACGGCGGGCTCCGAGGAGCCCGCCGCGCCCGCGGCCCCGCTGCCCCCGGCGCTGATCGGCGAGCGACTCATGGGCGGGCCGGCCACAACGGCCGCCGCGGCCGCGACGGCCGCCCCCGTCGGCCCCAAGTCCCCTGCCCCGCAGGCCATTTCCGGCGCGGACGCGGCCGCTGCCGCCGCGCAGGCCTGCACCCCGGCCGACTTCGCCGCCCGCACCGGGGCCGACCTGGTCGCGTTCATCAAGAGCTCGACCCCGGAGTGCATCCGGGGGCTGTACAGCAGCGGTGGCGCCGACCCGAGCATCTTCCGGCAGTCCCGGATGCTGTCCGTCGCGGCCGCGTTCAAGGACCTGGCGGCCGGCTACACCGGCGACAACTCGACCGGCATCCAGCAGCTGGCGCTCTACCTGCAGGTGGGCTACTACATCCAGTTCTACTACCCCGACGCGGCCGGCCCGTACACCGGCGAGCTCACCACCGCTGTCAGGGCCGCCCTGGACGCGTTCTTCGCCGGGGCCCGCTGGCACGACGTCACCGAGGGCAACGGCATCGTGCTCAGGGACGTCGTGTGGCTCACCGACAGCGCCAACGTCCAGGCCGGCTACCTGGGCGTCTACAAGCGGATACTGGACGACTACAACAACTCCTACAACGCGGTCCCGAAGATGGTCGGCGCGGTCAACTCCGTGCTGCAGTACCCGCTCTGGCGGGGCAACTCGAACCAGGACTTCGTCAAGGCGGTCGCCGCCGACCCGAGCCTCGCCGTCTCCCTCGCCGACTTCGCGATCAACCACAAGGACCTGATCGGCGGGCCCAACGAGGTCCTCGACACCAACGCGGGCAACGACCTGGCCCGGATGGCCGGGAGCAGCCCCGCCGTCGAGGCCCTGGTCAAGCCGCTGGTCAGGAAGGTGCTGGACGCCGCGCCGCTGCTGACGCCGGCGGCGCCGCTGTACGTGCACACGGCCGTCCAGGCCGCGTACTACAACAGCGGTCAGTGCTCGTACTACGACATCTGCAACCTGCCCGCCAAGCTCACCTCGGTGGTCCTGCCGCACCAGTTGGTCTGCGACAACCGGACCATCCAGGCCCAGGCACTGTCGGCCGAGGAACTGGCCACCGTCTGCGCCAGCCTGCGCAACCAGGACGCCTTCTTCCACGGCGTGGTCAAGGACAACGGGCCGATCCCGAACCAGTACGCCAGGAACGTCACCTTCGGGATCTTCGCCAACAAGACCGACTACACCACCTACTCGTGGGCGATCTTCGGCAACGACACCGACAACGGCGGCCAGACCGTCATGGACGCGACCGACCCGAACAAGCTGGCCGCGACCGTGATGTACCAGAAGACCTGGAACAACAACGACCCGGCCCGGGTGTGGAACCTCAACCACGAGTACACCCACTACCTCGACAGCATTTACGACCTGAAGGGCAACTACCCCACCCAGATGTCCGTCCCGGACATCTGGTGGGTCGAGGGCCTCGCCGAGTACGTCTCGCACAGCTACCGCGGCGCCACCGACACCGACGCGATGGCCCAGGCCGCCAAGCACACCTACAAGCTCAGCACCCTCTTCCAGAGCACCCCCGGCAACTCGGACTCGACCCGCGTCTACCCGTGGGGCTACCTGGCCACCCGGTACATGGTGGAGAAGCACCCGGCCGACGTCCAGGCCATGCTGGCCCGGTTCCGCGTCGGTGACTACCGCGGCGGCTACGCGGTCTACAACAGCCTCGGCACCTCCTACGACGCCGACTTCGACGCCTGGCTCGACGCCTGTGCCGGCGGCGCCTGCTACAACCCCGGCCCGACCTCCCTGTTCGACACCTCGGTGAACGGCGCGACCGTCAGCGTGAACGACCGGTCGGTGCAGACCGGCTCCGGCCGGATCACCGCCTGGCACTGGACCTTCGGCGACGGCACCTCCTCGGACGAGCGCAACCCGAGCCACACCTACGCGGCGGCCGGCAGCTACACCGTCGCCCTGACCACCACCGACGACACCGGCCGGATCTCCACCACCCCGGCCACCGTCACCGTGACCGCCGCCCCGGTCGTCCTGCCGGCCTGCACCGAGCAGCGCGCCGACGCGATGGGCCGGAACTGCTCCCGCGGCGGCCGCGCCGCGACCGCCGGCAACCTCGACTACCTGTACGTCTACCTGCCGGCCGGAACGACCACGCTGAAGGTCACCACCTCCGGCGGCACCGGCACCGCGCACCTCTACTACAACGCGGACACCTGGGCCTCGCCGAAGGCCTTCACCGCCTCCTCCACCGGCACCGGCACCACCCAGTCCCTCACCGTCACCAACCCCACCGCCGGCTACCGCTACCTCAGCCTGTACGCCGTCACCGACTTCAGCGGCGTCACGGTCAGCACCCAGTTCTGACCCCGACCCACACACCTGAGCGGAGCGCTCGGCCGGGCTTCCCGGCCGGGCGTTCCGCGTGGGCGTTCCGGATGGGCGATCCACCGGGCCGACGGGCGGGGCGGCGTGCGGGACGGCGTGCGGGCCGACCGGCCGGGCGTGCGGGCTCCTCAGCGGCGGCTGAGGTAGGTGAGGACGGCGAGGACGCGGCGGTGGCCGCTGTCGGCCGGCGAGAGGCCGAGCTTGGCGAAGATGTGGCCGATGTGCTTGTGGACGGCGTTGTCGGTGATGACGAGCCGGGTGGCGATGGTGGTGTTGTCCTTTCCTTCGGCCATCAGGGCGAGGACTTCGCGTTCGCGCGGCGTGAGGGCGGCGATCGGGTCGCGGGCGGGCCGGGTGAGGAGCTGGCCGATCACCTCGGGGTCCATGACGGTGCCGCCGGCGGCGACCCGCCGCAGTGCGTCGGTGAACTCGCTCACCCGGCTCACCCGGTCCTTGAGGAGGTAGCCGACGCCGCCGCGGCCGTCGGAGATCAGCTCGCCGGCGTACTGCTGCTCGACGTACTGGGAGAGGACGAGCACGGGCAGGCCGGGGTGCAGGCGGCGGGCGCGGATCGCGGCGTGGATGCCTTCGTCGCGGAAGCCGGGCGGCAGCCGTACGTCGACGATGGCGACGTCCGGGCGGTGTTCGGTGACGGCGGCGACGAAGCCGGGGGCGTCCGGGGTGATCGCGGCGACCTCGAAGCCCTTGGCGGTCAGCAGGAGTTCCAGCCCGTTGGCCAGCAGGACGTTGTCCTCGGCGATCACGACGCGCACGGCAGGCTCACGGTGATCGTGGTCGGGCCGCCGCCGGGGCTGTGGAGGTGGACGGTGCCGTCGAGCGCCAGGACGCGGTGGCGGATTCCGGTGATGCCGGTGCCCAGCGTCTCGTCGGCGCCGCCGACGCCGTCGTCGGTGACCTCGATCGCCAGCCGGTCGCCGTCGCGTGCGACGCGGACGGCGGTCCGGGTGGCCCGGCTGTGCTTGGCGGCGTTGGTGAGCGCCTCGGCGATCGTGAAGTAGGCGACGGCCTCGACCGCGGCGGGGACGGTGTCGAGGTCGCCGGAGCCACCGGAGCCGATGTCGAGGGTGGTGTCGATCGCCGATCGGGACGCCAGCGCGGTCAGCGCCCCGGCGAGGCCGCGGTCGGCGAGGATCGGCGGGTAGATCGTCCGGATCACCGCCCTCAGCTCCGCCATGGCCTCCTCGGTGTTCTCGTGCGCCTCTGACGGTGAACGAGCCGTAGATCCGCCCGTCGCCGTCGGCCGTGCCGACCTGCGCGACGCCTTCGCCGAGGTCCGTCCGGGTGCAGAGCGGGACGATGCCGCCGTCGCCGGCCCCGGAGGTCCCGGAGGGCGCGACGCCACCGTCGGTTTGCGTCAGCCCGCCGCCGGGGGTGTGCAGGGCCGAGGCCGTACCGGTCGGCGAGGTGGCGGCGCCGGTGCCGCCCGCGCCCGTCTGCGTGGCCGCCGCGGTGCCGCCGGCGGTACCGGCGGCACCGCTGGGGGACGCGGCGGCCGGGCTCTTGGCGTCGGCCGAGCCGGGACCGCCGGAGAGCCCGAGGTGCTCCCCCTCGTGCAGGACGGGCAGGCCGATCGCGACGGCGAAGGCGAGTGCGGCCGCCCCGGTCCAGGCGCCGCGCCGGGCGGCCCGGCGGCGGGGCACGGCCCGCCGGATCCGCGGCAGCCCGCCCACGGCGGGCTGGATACCGGAGACGGCGCCGTGCAGCCGCTCGCGCAGCGCCCGTTCGTCGGCGGAGAGGTCCAGGAGCTCCGGGACCTCACCCGCGGGGCCGTTCACACCGGGCTTCCCGGCCGCGTTCGGACTGGACGCGAGCGGACCCGGTGCGTTCGGACTCGGTGCGCGCGTACCCGGCGACTTCGACTCGGGCGCCGTCGACTCGGACGCGTGCGGCTCGGGCGCCGTCGGCTCGGGCGCGTGCGGCCCGGACGCCCCGTCGACCGGTCGCCGACGGCCGTCGTCCGCCTCAGCCATGTCCGGCCTCCATCTGGACGCGGAGGGCGGCGAGTCCGCGGGAGCCGTAGGCCTTCACCGAGCCGAGCGAGATGCCCAGGGTCTCGGCGACCTGCGCCTCCGTCATGTCCACGAAGTAACGCAGCACCAGAACCTCCCGCTGACGGCGTTGCAGACCACGCAGCGCGGCCTTCAACTGGTCGCGCTCCAGGGCATCGTAGGCACCTTCTTCTGCACTGGCCATGTCAGGCATGGGCTTCGGCAGCAGTCGCAGCCCGAGGATGCGGCGGCGCAGCGTGGAGCGGGACAGGTTGACGACCGTCTGCCGCAGGTAGGCCAGGGTCTTCTCGGGCTCGCGCACCCTGCGCCGGGCGGCGTGCACCCGGATGAACGCCTCCTGGACGACGTCCTCGCACGTCGAGAGGTCGTCCAGGAGCAGTGCCGCGAGCCGCAGCAACGAGCGGTAGTGCGCCTGGTAGGTCTCGGTGAGCAGGTCCTCGCTGGTACCCGCGTCGGTACCGGCGCCGGAGTCCGCCGCACCGCGTGCGGCCGCCGTCATCTGGTCTTCTTCCGGCCTACTCGCAGGCCACGGGGCGCGCGACGGGAAGGGCACCGCGGCTCTCGCCGGTATGCCCGCCCTTGCCCCCACCATCACGTTCGCCACGCACGTTGGACACTCGATCCCCTGTCATGGTTGCCCGGCTCGGGGCCCATTCTTCCGCATCGGCGGAAGAGGCCTCCAGGGGATTCCCCCGGGATTCCGGACAGATTGTGTCGAGGAGCGAACACAGGTATGGACACAGCTGTGGACACAAGCGGGCACTTCGGAACGCGCGAGGGCCCCGGGACCTAGTACTCCGGCTTCTCCGGCCCCGTCGGCCCCGTCGGCTCAGCCGTCGCCGCCACGTCCAACTCCGCGTCCAACTCCGCGTCCGGCTCCGCGTCCACCGGCTCGCCCGCCGTCAGTTCCGCCGCCACCAGCTCGGCCAGCTGCACCAGGTTGAGCGCCGACCCCTTGCGCAGGTTGTCCCCGCACAGGAAGAGGTCCAGCGCGTCCGGCTCGTCCAGCGCCCGCCGGACCCTCCCGACCCAGACCGGGTCCGTCCCGACCACGTCGTTCGGCGTGGGGAACTCGCCGGCCGCCGGGTCGTCGTAGAGCACCACGCCGGGCGCGTCCCGCAGGATGTCCTGCGCGTGCTCCTGGGTGACCTCGCGTTCGAACCGCGCGTGCACGGCCAGCGCGTGGGTGCGGACGACCGGGATGTGGACGCAGGTCGCCGAGACCTTCAGGGCGGGCAGGCCGAGGACCTTGCGGGACTCGTCGCGGATGCCCGTCTCCTGGGCGGACCAGCCGCCCTCGCGCAGCCCGCCGGTCCAGGGCACCGCGTTGAGCACCAGCGGGGCGGCGAACGGCCCCTGATCGGCGATCAGCGCGCGCAGGTCACCGGTCTGCCGGCCGACGGCGGCACCCGCCACCAGCCCGGTCTGCGCGCGCAGCGTCGCCTCGCCGTCGCGGCCCTCGCCGTCGGCGGCCTGGTAGGAGGCGACCACGAGCTGCGCCAGCCCGTACTCGGCGTGCAGCGCCCCCACCGCGGCGATCATCGCGAGGGCGGTAGCGGCCGGACTGGCGACGATGCCGCGCGGACGGATCCGCAGCGCGGCCGCGTTGACCTCCGGGACGACCAGCGGCACGTCCTCGGCGGTGCGGAAGACGGCCGAGCCGTCGATCACCACGACGCCCTTGGCCGCCGCGATCGGCGCCCACTGCGCCGAGACCGGGTCGGGGACGGCGAACACCGCCACGTCGATGCCCGCGAAGGCCTCCTCGGCCAGCGGGACGACCTCGACGGCCTCCCCGCGCACCACCGCCTTGCGGCCGGCCGAGCGCGGGGAGGCGACGAGTCGGATCTCGCCCCAGACGTCCTGGCGGAGGGAGAGCAGCCCGAGCAGCACCTCGCCGACCGCGCCGGTGGCGCCGACGACGGCGAGGTTCGGACGCCGGGTCATCGCCCGGCGCCCGGGCAGGACCCGGTGACCCGGCCCCGCGTCCGGGTCATCGCCCGGTGCCGCCGTAGACGACGGCCTCGTCGCTCTCGCTGTCCAGGCCGAAGGCGCTGTGGACGGCGCGGACGGCCTCCGGCACGTCGTCGGCGCGGGTGACCACCGAGATGCGGATCTCCGAGGTGGAGATCAGCTCGATGTTGACGCCCGCGGCGGACAGCGCCTCGAAGAAGGTCGCCGTGACGCCCGGGTTGGAGCGCATGCCGGCGCCGACCAGCGAGATCTTGCCGATCGCGTCGTCGTAGCGCAGCGACTCGTAGCCGATGCCCGCCTTGACCCGGCCCAGCGCGTCGATGGCCTTCTGGCCCTCGGTCTTGGGCAGGGTGAAGGAGATGTCGGTCAGGCCGGTCGACGCGGCGGAGACGTTCTGCACCACCATGTCGATGTTGACCTCGGCGTCGGCGATGGCGCGGAAGATGCGCGCCGCCTCGCCCGGCTTGTCGGGCACGCCGACGACGGTGACCTTGGCCTCGGAGGTGTCGTGGGCGACTCCGGAGATGATGGCCTGCTCCATCTCGCCCCCTTCGGGCTTGTTCGGGTTGTCGTTGCTGACGATCGTCCCGGGAAGACCCGAGAAGGACGAGCGTACGTGAATCGGGATGTTGTAGCGACGGGCGTACTCGACACACCGATCGAGCAGCACCTTGGAACCCGACGAGGCCAGCTCCAGCATGTCCTCGTAGGCGATCCAGTCGATCTTGCGGGCCTTCTTCACCACGCGCGGGTCGGCGGTGAACACGCCGTCCACGTCGGTGTAGATCTCGCAGACCTCGGCGCTGAGCGCGGCGGCGAGCGCCACGGCGGTGGTGTCCGAGCCGCCCCGGCCCAGCGTGGTGATGTCCTTGCTGGTCTGGGAGACGCCCTGGAAACCGGCCACGATCGCGATGTTGCCCTCGTCCAGGGCGGTGCGGATGCGGCCGGGCGTCACGTCGATGATGCGCGCCTTGTTGTGGACGGAGTCGGTGATGACACCGGCCTGGCTGCCCGTGAAGGACTGTGCCTCGTGCCCCAGGGATTTGATCGCCATGGCCAGCAGCGCCATGGAGATGCGCTCTCCAGCGGTCAGCAGCATGTCGAACTCACGGCCGGCAGGCAGCGGTGACACCTGCTCCGCGAGTTCGATGAGCTCGTCCGTCGTGTCGCCCATCGCGGACACCACGACGACGACCTCATGGCCGGCCTTCTTGGTGTCAACGATCCGGCGGGCCACGCGCTTGATGCCTTCGGCATCCGCAACGGATGAGCCGCCGTACTTCTGCACGACAAGGCCCACGTGCGCTCCTCGACTCGAAGTCTTTTCCGGGGGCTCCGGGCCCCCGTACCC
>NZ_JBIVVI010000275.1:0-8403 GCF_044757675.1 Kitasatospora sp. NPDC091257 | reverse complement strand
CCCTCGATGCCCTCGGCGCCCTCCCTGTCCCCGACGCCCGGGCCCAGGTCGACGAGGGTGACGCCGTCGACCGCGGCCACCTGCTCGGCGAGGCCGACCGTCTCGTGCCGGCGCCGCACCCAGTGCTCCGGATCGTCCGGGCGGGCGCCGATGACCGGAACGAGCGGCGGGCGGTACGTCAGGCTGCGTGTCGTCTCCGCGAACTCCTCCGGCCCACGGGCGGCGAGCAGCCTCGCCGCGTCGGGCAGGGACAGGACGCCGGCCACGTGAGCCGCCGCGATCTGCCCGGCGCCGTGCCCGATCAGCGCGTCCGGGCGGTACCCCCAGGACTCCAGCAGGCGGAACAGCGCCACCTCGTGGGCGAACAGGGCCGCCCCGGCGAGGTCCGTCCGGTGCGCCGGGTCCGGTGTCGTGTTCAGCACCGGATCCAGCTGGGCGCGCACCTCCTCGAACGCGGCGGCGAACACCGGGTACTCGGCCGCCAGGTCCCGGGTCGTCCCGCGCCGCCGCGCCCCCTGCCCGGGGAACAGGAACGCCACGCGCAGCTGCTCGTACTCCTCGACGATCACATGCGCGTTGGTCCCCGAGATCCCGAAGGCCGACACCGCGGCCCGGCGCGGACGGTTCTGCGTCGGCCGGGACGCCGACCGGGACGCCGATCGGCCCACCGAGCGGGACGCCGGCCGGCCCGTCGGCCAGGGCGTCGGCTCGGTGACCAGCCGGACGGCCCCGGCGGACCAGTCGACGTGCGGGCTGGGCTCGTCGACGTGCAGCGTGGCGGGCACGGTGCGGTGCCGCATCGCCATCACGGTCTTGATCACGCCGGCGACCCCGGCCGCCGCCTGGGTGTGCCCGAGGTTGGACTTGACCGTACCGACCAGGAGCGGCGCCGACCGGTCCCGGTCCTGGCCGTAGGTGGCGAGCAGCGCGGCCGCCTCGATCGGGTCGCCCAGGGCGGTGCCGGTTCCGTGGGCCTCGACCACGTCCACGTCGGCGCCGGTCAGCCCGGCATCGGCCAGCGCCTGCTGGATCACGGCCGCCTGCGCGGGGCCGCTGGGCGCCGTGAGGCCGTTCGACGCCCCGTCCTGGTTGACCGCGGAGCCGCGCAGCAGGGCCAGGATCGGGTGACCGTTGCGCAGCGCGTCGGACACCCGCTCCAGGACCAGCAGTCCCACCCCCTCCGACCAGGCGGTGCCGTCGGCGGCGGCGGAGAACGGCTTGACCCGTCCGTCCGGGGCCAGGCCGCGCTGCCGGCTGAACACGACGAAGCTGTCCGGCGTGGCCATGACGGTCGCGCCGCCCGCCAGGGCCAGGTCGCACCGGCCGTCGCGCAGGGAGTCCGCCGCGAGGTGCATGGCGACCAGCGAGGAGGAGCAGGCGGTGTCCAGGGTGAGCGCCGGGCCGTGCAGGCCCAGGTTGTAGGCGATCCGCCCCGAGGCCACGCTGCCCGCGGCGCCCAGGGCGAGCTGGGCCTGGAGCTGGTGGGCGCTGCCCCGGAAGCGGCCGGCGTAGTCGTTGTACATCAGGCCGACGAAGACGCCGGTGTTGCTGCCGCGCAGCGATTCGGGCGCGATGCCCGTCCGTTCGAACGCCTCCCAGGCCGTCTCCAGCAGCAGTCGCTGCTGCGGGTCGGTGGCCAGGGCCTCGCGCGGCGACATGCGGAAGAACGCCGCGTCGAAGTCGGCCGCGTCCTTGAGGAAGCCGCCGCGGGTGACGTAGCTGGTGCCGATGTGGTCGGGGTCGGGGTGGAACAGGTCGTCCAGGGGCCAGCCCCGGTCGGTGGGGAACTCCGTGATCGTGTCCCGGCCGGCGGCGACCACGCGCCAGAGGTCCTCGGGGCTGCTGATCCCGCCGGGGTAGCGGCAGGCCATGCCCACGATCGCGACCGGCTCGGTGGCCGTGGCCCTGCGGGCGGGCGGTGGCGGGCCGGCGGCCGCGCCCGTGAGGTAGTCGGCCACCGCGCGGGGCGTGGGGTGGTCGAACACCAGGGACGGCGGCAGGGCGACGCCCAGGTCCGCACCCAGCCGGTCCCGCAGTCGTACGGTGCCGAGCGAGTCCAGACCGGCTTCGGCGAACGGCTGGTCCGCCCCGGGTGGCCGGCCGGTGATCCCCGCGGTCTCCCGTCGGACCACGTCGAGCAGGTACTGGTGGCGGAGCCGCCGCCGCGCCGGTTTGCCCGAGGAGGTCTGCGGGATCCGGCTGACGGCGCGGATCTCCTGCGGCACCCGGTGCGGTGGCAGCAGGCCGCGGCAGAAGGCCAGGAGCGCCGCCGGATCGGCGTCACCCACCACGTAGGCGACCGGCACCTCGCCGAGCACCGCGTCGGGCTCTCCCGCCACGGCCACGTCCCGGACGCCGGGGCAGCGGGCCACGATCTGCTCGATCTCGGCCGGGTGGACGTTCTCGCCGCCCCGGATGATCACGTCGCTCGCCCGCCCGGTCACCACCAGCCGGCCGTCCTCCTCGTGGCCGAGGTCCCCGGTCGCGTGCCACCCGTCGGCGCCGGGCATCCGCAACCGGAGCTCACCGTCGACGAACCGGGTGTCGATTCCGGGCAGCACGACGCCGTCGACGGCGATCTTTCCGGACGCCTCGGTGCTGCCGTAGCCGTCGTGCAGCTCACGCCCGAACGTCCGGCGGAACCGGGCCCGCAGCTCCTCCGGCAGCGGGGCGCCGGCGGACAGGCAGCGCGGCGGCAGCGGCGCCCCGGCGTCCAGGAGCTGGGTGAAGACCGTCGGGACGCCGCCCAGGGCCGTGAACGGCGTCCGGCGCAGCAGGGCGGCCGCCCGGTCCGCGGTGAAACGGTCCATCACGTAGGCGCTCGCGCCCAGGGCCAGCACGCCCACCACGCACATCGAGTGCCCGAACGCGTGGAACAGCGGCAGCGGCCAGAGCAGGTGGTCGTCGCCGGACATGCCCAGCAGTCCCCGGTAGGCGAGATCGGCCGACCGCAGCCAGGGCCCCTGCGCCGACAGCACGCCCTTCGGGTCCCCGCCGGTCCCCGACGTGTAGTGCAGCCAGGCGGGCTCGTCCGCTCCGAGGTCGTCCCGTGGCGGCGTACGGGTGGCCCCGAGCAGCTCGTCGACGGTCACCACCCGGGCTCCGGCCACCCGCCGGACCCGCGCCAGGTGCTCGCGGTCGGTGACCACCACCTCGGCGCCGCTGTCCTCCACCCGGAACCGGAGGTCGTCCTCGCCGCTTCGCGGGTCGAGCAGGACGCCGACGGCGGCCGCGCGGGCGACGCCGAGGGTGGCCGCGACGGCGGGCACCCCGCCGGACAGGCACAGCGCCACCCGGCCGCCGCGACCGACCCGCAGGTTGCCGGCCACCCGGGCGGTGCGGCGGGCGAGTTCGCCGTAGTCCACCGTGCCGTCGGCATCGGCGAAGGCGGCCCTGGCCCCGCGCTCCGCTGCGTGACGGAGGATCAGTTCATGCACCTTGCACCCCTGCGGTCGGTCACGTGGCCACTCCGTCACGCGGTAACCCGGTGACGCGCCAACGGTGTTCACCGTAGCGAATTCGGAGCCCCGGTCACTGCGCACACCGAGCCCGTGTCTCCCGGCGACCACCACGACGAGTTGCGGGACGGCGAAGCCGCCGGGCCCGCTGCCCGATCAGGCCCGCAGGCCGGCGAGTTCGGCCGCGACCGACGGCGCCTCCCGGGCGCCGAGGCTCTCGTACACCGCCAAGGCCTCGCGCAGGCGTCTCTCGGCCGCGTCGACCCGACCCAGGTCGCGCTCGCACCGGCCGGCGCCGAGCAGGGCCGCGCCCGTCTGGCGCGGGTTTCCCAGTTCGCGGGCCAGTGCCAGGGCCGACTCGTGGTCGGCCAGCGCGGACGCGGGGTGCGACGGACGCCGCAGTCCGCCCCGGGCGTTGAGGGTCTGCGCCTCGCCGTGCCGGTCGCCGATGGCCCGCGCCAGGTCGAGCGCGTCGTCGAGGTCGCGGGCCGCGAGTTCGCGCTCGCCCGAGGCCAGTCGGACCTCGGCCCGGGTCCGGAGGGTGTTCCCCTGCCCTCGCCGGTCGCCCAGTTCCTCCGCGATGAGCAGGGAGCCCTCCGCCGCGGTGCCGGCCGGGAAGAGTTCGCCCTGGAGCCGGTGGGCCGCGCTGAGGTGGCGCAGCGCGTGCGACTGGGCCCGCCGGTCGCCCAGTTCCCGGGCGAGGTCCAAGGCCTCCTGGTGCGCCCGGGCGGCGGCGGCCGGATTGCCCATGGACCGGTGCACCGCCCCCAGGTAGTTGAGGCTGTAGACCTGGCCGCGGCGGTCGCCCAGCTCGCGCGCGATCTGCAGTGCCTCGTTCTGCAGGTCGAGCGCCTCGTCGGCCCGGCCGGTCAACGACCGCAGCACGCCGAGGGCGTGGATGATGTAGGTGCTGCCGCGGCGGTCGCGGATCCCGCGGGAGAGCGCGAGGGCCTGTTCGACGAGGCGGGTCCCGGAGTCGTAGCGGCCGGTCTGGCGGTGAACGATCCCGAGGTTGGCGAGGGCCACGGCCTCGCCCCGCCGGTCGCCGAGGTCGTGGAAGAGTTCGGCGGAGCGGGCGAGTTCCGCCGTGGCCTCGTCGTAGCGGCCGACCAGGCGGTGGGCCACGCCGAGGTAGTTGAGGGCGCTGGCCTCGCCCGCGCGGTCCCCGTTCTCGCGGAAGATCGGCACGGCCTCGTCGTGGGCGGCGATGGTGGCCGGGTAGTCGCCGGTCTGACCGTGGACCGCGCCGAGGTCGTTCAGCACCCGCGCTTCGAGCCGGCGGTCGCCCACGACCTGGGCGACCGCCGTCGCGGCGCGCAGTTCGTCCGCCGCGCCCCGGTAGTCGCCGCCCAGCCGCCGCACCAGGGCGAGGTTGGTGAGGGCCTCGATCTGGAGGGTCGGCTGTGCCGACTGCCGGGCGCACTCGGCCGCCGCCGAGTGCAGGGCGACGGCCTGGTCCCAGGGACCGACGAACCGCAGGAACCCGCTGAGCGCCCGGGCCAGGACGACGACGCGCTCGGGGTGGCCGTGGTCGGCGCAGTACCGGGCGCAGGCCAGCAGGTTCGCGATCTCGGTGTCCAGCCAGTCCCGGGCCGCCTGGGCCTCGCGGACCGCGTCCGCGCCCCCGGGCGCCGCTCCGGGCGCGATGGCGGCGCCGGCGGCCACGGCGCGTTCCTCCAGGAACGCGAACAGCCGCTCCCGTGCCGCGTCCCGGTCGGCCGGGTCGTCCTCGTCGGTGAGCAGGCCCGCGTACTCCCGGACGAGGTCGTGCATCCGGTAGCGGCCGGGCGCGGACTCGATGAGCATGTGGTCGTCGTACAGGTACTCCAGTTCGTCGGCCGCGTCGTCGGGGTCGCTGCCGTGCAGTGCGGCGGCGATCTCGGCGTCGCACTCGGTGCCCGGGTTCAGGCTGAGCCGGCGGAAGAGTGTCTGGCGGTCCTCGGGCAGTTCCCGGTAGGAGAGTTCGAACGCCGCCGCGACGGCCACGTTGCCGGCGCGCAGCCGGGAGAGCCGCCGTCTGGCCCTGCCCAGGTCGGCGGCGAGGTGGGCGAAGGACCAGCTGGGGTGGTTGCGCAGGCGGCCGGCGACCAGGCCGACCGCCAGCGGCAGCCGGCCGCAATGTTCGACGACAGCCGCCGCGGCGGCGGCCTCCGCCCCCTCCGCCGTCCGTCCCGAGCGCCCACAGAGCATCTCGACGGCCGTCGACTCGTCCAGGATGTCGAGGGACAGCACCACCGTGTCCGGCAGCGCCGCGAGCCGGCGCCGGCTGGTGATCAGCACCAGGGACTCGGCCGCGTTGGGCAGCAGCGGCTCGACCTGACGGTGGTCGACCGCGTCGTCGAGGACGAGCAGGACGCGCTTCGAGGCCATCCTGTCCCGCCACAGGACGGCCCGGGCGTCGATTGTGGACTGGCGGTCGGGGCCGCCGGGGATCAGCTCGGGCGACACGCCGCTGGCCGACAGCAGGGCGACCAGCCCATCGGCCGGATCCACCGGGGACTGTCCGGGGGTGTGCCCGTGCAGGGGCAGGAACAGCTGTCCGTCCGGGAAGCGGTCGGCCAGCCGGTGGCCGAGGTGGACGGCGAGCGCGGTCTTGCCGACGCCCGGCATGCCGCCGATGGCGTGGATGTCGATGACCCTCCCGGCGCCGCTCGCCCCGATGACCGCGTTGCTCAGCCGGGCGAGTTCGCGGTCCCGGCCGACGAAGGCGGAGAGGTCTCGGGGAAGGGTTCGCATGGCTGCCGCCAGTGTCGATCGGATGGCTGACGAATGGTCAGTACCCGAATACGATGACACGTTGATGTCGGCCAGGCCATGTCGGCGAAGGATTTCGGCCACGGCGGCGTCCGCCAGAACGGCGTCGACCGGAACAGCGGCCAGCCGGTCCGAGTAGCGCAGCGGGTCCACCACGACCACGGCGAGCAGGGCCGACGGGGCGCCGTCGCGGGCCACGGTGCAGACCGGCCCGCCCGAGATGCCCGCCCAGCCCGACCGTCCGTCCCTCGTCCGGATCGGCGCGGACGCCACGGTGAGCTGGAGCCGTCCGGAGCGGGCCCCGCTGAGCGGGTTCACCGTCGCGAGCACCTGGTCCACGTCCCGCCGGCGGCCCGCCATCGCGTCGGGGAAACCGCCGACCTGCACCCGGTGGCCGGGCTCGACGTCCGCGATCCGTGCCCACACGACCGGAACCGGCGCCGACGGCGGCACCCACCGCGGGTCGACGATCTCCAGCAGCGCCGCGTCGACGCCCTCCTCCGGCCCGTCGTAGCGGATCCACCGCGTCCGGGCCCGTACCGGCCGTTCGCCGTCCAGGGCCTGCACCCGGGGCTCGGCGGTGAAGACCTCACCCGACCTCAGGACGTGGGCGGCGGTCAGCACCAGCCGGTCGGCGACCAGATAGCCGCTCCCCCTGGACTGTTCGGACAGCACCTCGACGACCCGGCAGCGATCCATTCAGCAAGCCCCCGACTCTCCGGCGCGTCACCCGAGTTCGGGGTCGGTCCAGCGGGAGGCGACCTCCGCTGCCCGGCCGGTCGCGGTGTCGGTCGGCTGGAGCACGAGCTTGATCCGCTGACCCGAACCGTGGGCCAGCTCCCCCTTCGCCCCGGCCGACACGATGCCCCAGCGCAGGCCCCCGTCCGCCGACCCGGTCCGCTTGAGCTCCACCTGGAACTCCAGCTCGATCTGGCCCAGTTCGAACCGGAGCCGCTTCCCCTCGCCCTCGGCTGTCGCCGCATCCAGTTCGGCGCGCAACTGCTGGATCGCTTCGGCAAGACCGGTCCACGCCGCGTCCACGTTCCTCCCCCGATGCAGAACGTTCCTCCGGCCGGCCTTCACCGCCCGGTCGAGTGATACCCGTCACCGTCCGGTCGCAACACACAACTGCCGTACTGTACGGAGTTTTTGACATCGGTTCACGCCACCGCGCGCTCCCGCCCCCGGCGCGCGACGGGGGCGGGGCGGCCAGGCCCCCCGGAGTTCGACGTCGCCGACGTCACGGGGCAGGTGAGGGGCGGCCGACGGCTGACGGCCGGGGTGCGCCGGCGCTGGGAGCGGGCCCGGTCAGCCGTTCCAGGAGCCTGCCGTGGTGGTCGTCCGGGCGGGGGCGGTCGTCCCGCTCGTCCCGCTCGTCCCGCTCGTGCCGGTGACCCGGCTGCCCGGAGCGGCGGCGGGCCGCAGGAAGTCCGACCCGGCGCCCGAGGTGGTCGCCCGCACGCCCGGCGACGAGCTGCCCGAGCTGCCCGAGCTGCCCGAGCTGCCGCTCGTCGTCCCGGCCGAGGTACGCGGCGCCGGGGCCGGGACCGCCGGAGCGAGGTGCGCCGCGCCGGTCCGGCGCGCGGCCGGGGCGGCGGGGGCGATCGACGGGTCGTCGCCGGCCGGCGCGACCCGCTCGATCCGCAGCACCAGGTTGCGGTCCTGTCGGTCGCCGGCCAGGTCGCGGTTGCGGCTGTGCACGACCTGCGTCAGCACGCCCCGGATCTCCTGCCACCGGCCCTGCACCGCACGGATGTTGGGGCACCACTCGCCCTGGTCCCGGTGCTCCAGGTCGAGCTGCCAGCGCTCCGCCTCGACGTGGTGGACGGCTCCGACCTCGCCCGGGATCTCCACCGGAGCGGCGCCCCGGACGGTCACCACCGCCCGCTGCGGAAGCCGTCCCTCCACCGCCGTCACCGTGATCCGGCTCGACCCCTGGTACCAGGCCATCGCTGTCCTCCCTCGTCCGTGCTCCGGGCCGGCTGCCGACCGTCCCCAGCCGATAGCACGGACAGCGCACCCTCCGGGGTTCGATCCGCCCGCGTCCGGTCTGAACCCGGCGGCCCGCGCCTTCCGTTCAGCGGGACGGATCCCGGCCGGCAGACCGCGGCGGACGGCGCCGGTCGCCCGGGGAGCAGCGCCTCACGCGGGCGGTGCGCCGTCCGGTGCACCGTCCGAGGGGCCCTCACCC
>NZ_JBIVVI010000274.1:0-8404 GCF_044757675.1 Kitasatospora sp. NPDC091257 | reverse complement strand
CGTGCCCGGCGAGCTCTGGATCGGTGGTGACGGCGTCGCTCGCGGCTACCGCAACCAGCCCGCCCTGACCGCCGACCGGTTCGCCCCGGACCCGGGTGAGGGCGGCGGCCGGGCCGAGCCCGTCGGCCCAGGTCTCGACGGCCGGGCGCCAGGTGTCGCGGACCTCGGCGGCGGCCGGGCCGGGCCGGCCGCGGAAGACCGGGCCCTGGGCGCCGCCGTCCTGGCGGGTGATCAGGCCGTTCCGGGCGAGGGCGTCCAGCCAGCGGGCGACGCGGGGGCGCTGGGCGGGGGTGACCATGGCCGCGGCGAGCACTTCGGCCTCGGGGTGGCCGCGGGCGGGGTCGGTGAGCACGCCGCTCTGCTGGAGGGTGTGCAGCAGTGCGGCGAGTACGGCCCGGTCGAGCTGGGCGCCGAAGTCGCGGACCTGCGCGGCGGTGATGCCGATGCTGTGCTTCCATGCGGCGGCCGTGGCGTTCTCGGCGTCGGCGCGCAGCCGGCGGTCGGCGGCCTCGGCGTTGCTGGCGGGGGCGCGGACGTGGGCGAGGACGGCCCCGAGGGCGTCGACGGCGGTGTAGACGTCCTCCTGTCGGGGTTCGGGGCCGACGTGCAGGACCAGGCGCAGCGCGCCGAGGTCGTGGGCGGTGAGGTCGGGTTGCCGGCTGAGGGGCCAGAGCAGGGCGGAGGGCAGGCTGAGGTGGGTGGTCCGGGCGGCGGCGACGGCCCGGAGCTGCTGGTCGGGCCGCTGGTCGGGGTCGCCGCAGTGGACGGTGCCGCCGGCCAGGAGGGTGGCGAGGGCGAGGTCGACGGCGAGGTCGGTCACGGGGTGGAGCACGGTGTGCCGGATCGGGGGCGTGCCGAGGACGCCGGCCCAGTAGCGCAGCCGCTGGTCGGCGGCCCGGGCGGCGGAGGGTGGGAGTGCGGCGTGCTCGGCGACGCGCCGGGCGAGGGCGCGGGGCAGGCCGCCCGGCGGGGAGACGCCGAGCAGCAGGCCGATGCCGCTGATCGCGCGCCCGTCGGCGACGACGGCGGGTCGGTCGCCGAGTTCGCGCAGCGCGCTGACCAGGGCGGGAGTCGTGGGCACGGTGATCACTCCGGGGTGCGGGGCGGAAACCGCACTACTGAACCATGGGGGCGGGGCGGTGAAGGCCGGTCGCAAGTCAAACTTCTGTAATGATTTTCATATCGGACAGCCAAGCTGTCGAGGTGAAGTCACCTCGAAGTGGTCGGAACTTCACATTCCGGAAGCCTCGTGCGATCCCTTGACAGGTGGTTCGGGTACTGGATCAATGGAGCGAACAGGGCTGACCGAACGATCGGTCGGTACCCCTGGCAGGGGAACTCCGGCCGAGCAGCGAAGGAGCGACGATGACCGGCACCGCACCCGTCCCGCACCGACACCTCGGGGAGCCGATCCCGCCGGAGCTCCTGGACGCCGGTGAGCGGATGACCCCGGACGAGCTGCGCGCCCACCAGCTCACCCGGCTGCGGGCCACCCTGCGGCACGCGTACGACAACGTCGAGCTCTACCGCCGCAAGTTCGACGCCGCCGGGGTCCGCCCCGAGGACTGCCGCACCCTGGACGACCTCGCCCGCTTCCCCTTCACCACCAAGGCCGACCTGCGCGAGGGCTACCCCTTCGGCATGTTCGCCGTCCCGATGGAGCAGGTCCGCCGGATCCACGCCTCCAGCGGCACCACCGGGCTGCCGACCGTGGTCGGCTACACCGACAACGACCTCTCCATGTGGGCCGACGTGGTCGCCCGCTCGATCCGCGCGGCCGGCGGCCGGCCCGGCGACAAGGTGCACATCGCCTACGGCTACGGGCTGTTCACCGGCGGCCTCGGCGCCCACTACGGCGCCGAGCGGGCCGGCTGCACCGTCATCCCGGCCTCCGGCGGCATGACGGCCCGCCAGGTGCGGCTGATCCTGGACTTCGAACCCGAGATCATCATGGTCACCCCGTCCTACCTGCTGACCCTCCTGGACGAGTTCGAGAAGCAGGGCGTCGACCCGCGCGGCACCTCGCTGCGGGTCGGCATCTTCGGGGCCGAGCCCTGGACGGAGGAGATGCGGCGCGAGATCGAGGAACGGCTCGACCTGCACGCTGTCGACATCTACGGCCTCTCCGAGGTGGTCGGCCCCGGCATCGCCCAGGAGTGCGTGGAGACCAAGGACGGGCTGCACATCTGGGAGGACCACTTCTACCCGGAGATCGTCGACCCGTTCACCGACGAGGTGCTGCCGGAGGGGGAGGGCGGCGAACTGGTCTTCACCTCGCTCACCAAGGAGGCCCTGCCGATCATCCGCTACCGCACCCGCGACCTCAGCCGGCTGCTGCCCGGCACCGCGCGGCCGGCCTTCCGCCGGATGGAGAAGGTCACCGGGCGCAGTGACGACATGATCATCCTGCGCGGGGTGAACGTCTTCCCGACCCAGATCGAGGAGATCCTGCTGCGCACCCCGGGCGTCGCGCCGCACTTCCAGCTGCGGCTCGGCCGGCAGGGGCGGCTGGACCACATGACCGTCCGGGTGGAGGCCCGGCCGGAGGCCTCCGACGAACAGCGGGCGGCGGCGCGGGCGGCGATCGTCCGCGCGGTGAAGGACGGGGTGGGGATCACCGTCGCGGCCGAGGTGGTGGACCCGTACACGCTGGAGCGCTCGGTCGGGAAGATCAAGCGGGTGGTGGACGAGCGCGGGTGAACCCGCCCGGCGCCCGGCGCCCGGCGGCCCCGCAGCCCTGCCGTCGTCCCGTCGTGCGGGCGCGCGGGCGTGCGCGGGCACCCCGCGCGGGCTCTATGCTGCGGGGCATGCCGAGTGAGCTGCGCACTCTTCAGCCCGCCGAGGACCTCGCCTTCGTCCGGCGGGAGACCGAGCTGAAGCCCGTCCCCTTCGTGCCCGAGATCAGCCTGCACATGGCCGAGGACGCCATCGCCCTGTGGGAGACCACCGAGCGGGCGCGCGGGGAGGACGGGCTGCCGCCGCCGTTCTGGGCCTTCGCCTGGGCGGGCGGGGTGGCGGTCGCCCGCTACGTGCTGGACCACCCCGAACTGGTCGCCGGCCGTACGGTGTTGGACGTCGCGGCCGGCTCCGGGCTGGTCGGGGTGGCCGCCGCGCTGCGCGGGGCCACGGACGTGCGCGCCGCCGAGATCGACGCCTACGCGGTGGCCGCGATCGGGCTGAACGCCGAGGCCAACGGGGTGCGGGTGGACGGCGCCCTGGTGGACCTGGTGGACGGCGACGGCGGTCCCGCCGAGGTGGTGCTCGCGGGCGACGTCTTCTACGAACGGGCCATGGCCGCCCGCTTCCTGCCCTTCCTGGAGCGGGCCGCGGCGCGCGGCGCGACCGTGGTCGTCGGCGACCCGGGCCGGGCCTACCTGCCCCGCGAGCGGTTCACCGCGGTGGCGGCCTACCAGGTGCCGGTGGTCGCGGACCTGGAGGACACCGCGGTCAAGACCACGACGGTGTGGCGGCTCGGCTGACGGTCGAGGGTGTGGCGGCAGGGGCGCCGTCCGGACGGCCGCCGAGCGCTGGCGGCCGGTTCCGGGGCATGGTCGGCTGGGAGCGATGCGTGTGCGAACGGCATCGTCCGGCATCGTCCGGTGTCGTTCGGCACCGTTCCGGCGCACCGCCGGACCCGCTCACCCGACAGGGGACCACCATGACCACCACCGTGAACGGACTCAGGCTCGGCCCGCCCCAGGCGGTCGCCGACCTGCACGCCGGCCTGCCCGACTTCGAGCAGGCCCTCGCCTTCTACCACCAGCACCTGGCACCGGACACCGCGATCGACCTGTCCGTCGCGGAGAACGTCCTGCTGTACCACCACTCGATGCAGCGGGACGTCTTCGACAAGGTCCGGCTGATCCCCGAGGCGAACATCAAGTACATGGCCCCGGTCGGCATACCGTGGCTGCGTCAGCAGGTGGCGGACCTGCTCACCCGGGCGTTCGGCCGTACGGTCGCGATGGACGACGTGTTCGGCTGCGCCGGGGTCTCCTCCGCGCTGGAGTGCATCGCCTTCGGGCTCATGCGGCGGCAGGGGACGGGCGGCGAGCCGCTCAAGCCGGGGGACGAGGTGCTGATCCCGGCGCCGTACTGGCAGGGCTTCAACTGGTCGTTCCAGGAACGGCCCAAGCTGAAGTGCGTCCCGGTGCACCTGCCCACCCACGGCGAGGACCGCTACCGCCTCACCCTCAACCTGATCGTGAACGCCTACGAGGCGCGGAAGGAGGCGGGGCACAACCCGCGGCTGCTCGTCCTCACCAATCCGCACAACCCGTTGGGTGTCAACTACCCCAAGGAACTGCTCGACGAGATCTACGACTGGGCGCTCGCGCACACCGATCTTCACATCATCTCGGACGAGATCTACTGTCATTCCCAACTCGACACCGGTACGACGCCGTTCACCAGCGCGATGGCCCTGGAGGCGTACCAGGGGCACGCCGACCGGATCCACGTGGTCTGGGGCTTCGCCAAGGACTTCGGGTTGTCCGGCTTCCGCACGGGATTCGTCGTCTCGAAGAACGAGGCCGTGCACCGCGCCATGCTCGGCAGCGACGACCCGGCCGAGCAGACCCGCGCACTGCCCTGGTTCACCCCGTTCGACTCGCTGAAGACCTACGTCGTCGGGGAACTGCTCAGGACCACCGTCGAGGGGGAGCCGTACCCGGCGTACGCGATGCGCGAGTACCGCACGCTCCTGAGCACGAGCTTCCGCAGGACCAAGGCCGCCCTGGACGCCGCCGGGATCGAGTACGTCCACCGGGACGGCGACAACGCCGCGATGTTCTTCTGGCTCGACCTCAGCAGGTACCTCGGCAAGCGCGCGCCCGGCGAGCACGTCAACGGGCTGCCGGCCATCGGGCCGGACGGGCTCGATCCGAACGAGGAGTGGCTGTTCCGCTACCTCGCCGCCAAGCCCACCGAGGTCTCCCTGCTGCCCGGCGGGACCATGCACAACGCGGAGCCGGGCTTCTTCCGGCTCTGCTTCACCAGCCGGATGCCCGAGGACGTCGAGGCCGCGGTGCGGCGGCTCGCCGAGGCGCTGGCGCAGCTGAAGTAGCCGACGTAGCTGTAGCCGTGGCTGGGGCCGTGGCTGTGCGGCACCGGGCGCGCCCGGTGCCGCTTCAGCTGTTTCAGCCGTCCAGCGACTCAGCCGCGCAGGCGGGCCAACCAGGCCTCGACCTCGTCGGAGCGGCGCGGGAGGCCGGCGGAGAGGTTCTCGTTGCCGTCCTCGGTGACGAGGATGTCGTCCTCGATCCGCACCCCGATGCCCCGGTACTCCTCCGGCACCGTCAGGTCGTTCTCCTGGAAGTAGATGCCCGGCTCGACGGTGAGCACCATGCCCGCCACGAGCGGGCCGTCGACGTGCTCCTCGGTGCGGGAGTGGGCGCAGTCGTGGACGTCGATGCCCAGCATGTGCCCGGTGCCGGCCAGGGTGAAGCGGCGGTGCAGGCCCAGCTCGTACACCTTGTCCGCGCTCAGGTCGCCGAACAGGCCCCAGGAGGTGAGGTGCTCGGCGAGTTCGCGCTGGGCGGCGTGGTGGAAGTCGCGGAACTGCCCGCCCGGCCGCACGGCCGCGATGCCGGCCTCCTGGGCCGCGTACACGGCGTCGTAGACCTTGCGCTGCAGCTCGGTGAAGCGGCCGCTGACCGGCAGGGTGCGGGTGACGTCGGCGGTGTAGAGGTGGTTGGTCTCCACGCCCGCGTCGAGCAGCAGCAGGTCGCCGGGCCGGGCGTGCCCGCTGTTGCGCACCCAGTGCAGGGTGGTCGCGTGCGGGCCGGCCGCGGCGATGGTGCTGTAGCCCACGTCGTTGCCCTCGACCCGGGCCCGGACGAAGAAGGTGCCCTCGATCAGCCGCTCGGCGGTCTCGGTGTCGGTGCCGAGGACGCGCACCACGTCCTCGAAGCCGCGGGCGGTGGCGGCGCAGGCGAAGCGCAGCTCCTCGATCTCGAACGCGTCCTTGACCAGGCGCAGCCCGGACAGGAAGACCTCGAACTCCTCGTCCCGCTCGGCGACCGCCCGGTCCGCGAGGGCCTCCTCCACGCCCGCGTCGTGGCGGCGCAGCACCCGCGCCGGGCCGGTGGCGGCGCGCAGGTCCGCGCGGACGGCGCGCACGTCCCGGCAGGGCAGGCCGAACAGCCGCTCGCTCTCGGTCAGGCTGTTGCGGCGGCCGTCCCACAGCTCGCCGTGGCCGTCCAGCCAGAACTCGCCGTTGTCGACGCGGGAGCGGTCGCGCAGGTAGAGCACGGCCTCGTGGCCGCCGGCGCCGGTCGGGGTGAGCACCAGGACGCCGTCCTGGGACTGGTCGCCGGTCAGGTAGGCGTAGTCGGAGGAGGGGCGGAACGGGTAGTCGGTGTCGTTGGCCCGGACCTTGGGGTTGCCGGCCGGGACCACCAGAAGCTCGCCGGGGAAGGCGGCGGACAGCTCCGCGCGGCGGCGGGCGGTGTGTGCGGCCTGGGGGACGGGCTCCAGGGCGGTGCGCTCGGTGTCGGCCCAGCCCTGCGTCATGCTCTCCGCGAGCTCGTCCGTGACCCCGCGGGTCAGGCCGTTCTTCCGGTACTTGATGGTCTCGGCGGGCTCGGTGGTCTCGGCGGGCTCGGCGGGCTCGGTCACTGAAGGTCTCCTGGTGAGGGTGAGGGAAACGCGGTGCTTCGCTACGCTTCCCCGTCCGTCGGTGTGCGTCCCGTACGGTATATCGAACAGTGCCGGGTGAGAAGAGGTCGAGAGTGAACGATGCCGAGGAATCCGTCCGGGGCGTCCTCGCCGCCAACCTGAAGCGGGTGCGCGCCCAGCGCGGACTGTCGCTGTCCGAGCTGTCCCGGCAGGCCGGGGTCGGGAAGGCGACGCTCTCCCAGCTGGAGTCCGGGGCCGGGAACCCGACGCTGGAGACGGTGCTCGGGCTCTCCCGGGTGCTCGGCGTGCCGATCTCCGACCTGGTCGAGGGCCGGCCGGGCGGCGAGGTCACGGTGGTGCGCGCGGCCGAGACCGAGGTGCTCAGCGGGCGGGGTGTCGACCTGCGCCCGCTGCGCCGGATCGAGTCCGGGGACGCGGTGTTCGAGCTGTACGACCAGGTGGTGCGCACCGGAGCCGCCCAGGACTCCGGGGGGCACACCGGCACCGAGCACACCGTGGTCCAGACCGGTCGGCTGGGCGTGCGGGTCGACGGGCGCGAGATCGAACTCGGCCCCGGCGACTACATCGGCTTCGACGCGGCGCTGCCGCACGCCTACACCGCGCTGGACGGCGACCAGGTCCGCTCGGTGCTGGTGCTGCAGTACCGGGCCGAGCAGCACGGCCACCTCGCGGAACCGGTCCGGCCGGCCTCGTGGGGGCTCTGGCACTGAGCGGGTGGAACGGGTTCGGCCGCGCTGCCCGGTCGTTCGGAATACCGAACGGTTGATCCGTGCGCCATGATGATCACCATGACGGACGCACTCACCTGGCTCGCCGAACCCCAGTCGATCGCCTACGGCGGCTACAGCGTGGTCCTGGCCCGCGGCCTGGAGCCCGAGGAGCTCGTGGCCCGGATCGCCGAGGCACTCCCGGGGTGCACCGCGCGCCCGCTCGGCGAACTCACGGCGGACGACCTGGTCGAGGAGTACGAACTCGAATTCCCCGGCGACGTCGAGGACATCGGGCTGCGCCACGGGCGCACCGGCGACCTCGCCTTCGCGGTGGTGTACGGCTACTGGCAGGGCGAGCTGAGTGTGTCGCCGTCCGCCTCGCGCGGCGGCGCCGAGGTCTACCACCTGGAGTTCGAGGAGGAGAACGGCAAGCCGGTGCCGCCGTTCTTCCGCGGCTGCCGGGACGGCCGGGAGACCTGTTTCCTCAACCTCCACCTGGACGCCAGCTGGGGCCCCGACGGCGTCCTGGGCGAGCCCGCCACCGTCGCCGCCCTGACGGCCGACCTGGCCGCCGCCGGGCTGCCCGACCACGACCGGGAGAACGACGACCTCCACCGCACCTGCCTGGAGGTGCTCGGCCGCCACTTCGGCCTCACCCTCCCGCGGGCCCTGGTGCTGGACGGCGCGCTCCCGGCGGTCCTGCTGGAGACCGACTGACGGGGCGGCCGGGCGACCGGTCGGCGCCGTTCCGCCGCGTTCCGCGGCGAGGCGCCGCCGGCGGGAGCCCTTGAGGGACGCCCCGTGCCCCGCCCCCCGGTGCCCCGCGGCCGTCCCGTCAGCGGTCGGCGGTGCGCAGGTCCAGGTGGTACCGGTCCGACCGGGTGCCGTCCCCGCGGTGCGTCCGCCGGTCGAGGAGGAACCCCGCCCGGTGCGCCACCGCGGCGGAGGCGGTGTTCTCCGGCTCCACCTGGATCACCGCCTCCACGCCGCCCTCGGCGGCCGCGTACCGGGCGGCCAGGAGGACCGCCCGGGTCGCCAGGCCACGCCCCCTCCAG
>NZ_JBIVVI010000273.1:0-8427 GCF_044757675.1 Kitasatospora sp. NPDC091257 | reverse complement strand
CCGCCGTTCGGGGCGTGGGGGCGCCGGCCGGGTGCGTGTCAGCTTCGCCGGATGGGGCGGCGTGGGCGGCCGCCGGGAGCTGATCGCACGGATCATGCTCGGCGCGGGGCACGGCCGACCCGCGCCCCGCGGACGGCGCGAGGGCGCCCTCCCGGTCGCCGCGGGGCGGTCGGGAGGGCGCCCTGTCGGACGCGCGGGCGGGGCGGAGGCGTCAGCCCCAGTTGCCCACCAGCGGGACGTCGCCCGGGTTGCCGAACTTCTTGCTGTAGATCACCAGGTCGGAGTTCTCGGCGGCCCCGTAGAAGCTCTGGTCGCCGGGCCGGTAGACGCCGATGGTCTCCTTGCCGGTGCCGTCCCAGTCGCCCTTGACCGGGATGTCGCCGGGGTTGCCGAACCTGACGCCCGGGCGCGGGTGCTCCGTCCGGTTGGAGTCGTTCAGGTAGAAGGTCTGGGTCTGCGGGTCGTAGACGCCGACGGTGGTGGTGCCGTTGCCGTCCCAGTCGCCGACCAGCGGCTTCCAGCCCTCGTTGCCCAGCTTGATCCGGTACGTGATGGTGGAGTTGTCGTCGGACAGGTAGAAGTACTGGTCGCTGGGCCGGTAGACGCCGACCGTGGTCCGTCCCTGTCCGCTCCAGTCGCCGACCAGCGGGATGTCGCCGGGGACCCCGAACGGGAAGGTGGCGGCCACGGTGGCGTTGTCGTTCGACAGCTGGAAGGTCGAGGTGTCGGGGTGGTAGACGCCGATGGTGTCGGTGCCGGGACCGTTCCAGTGGCCGGTCAGCGGGACGGCGTCGCCGCCGGCGCCGAACCCGGTCCGGCCGGTGTACCGGCCGTTGTGGGCGGCCTCGGCGAAGCCGGCGTCCGACGGCCGGTACACGCCCACCGAGGCGGGTGCCGGCGTGGGCGTGGCGTTGACCACCGCGCTGCCGATCCGCTGCTGCGCCGCGACGGTCAGCGGCACCTTGGTCGGCTGGTCCGGGCCGAGCCAGCGGAAGTTCTGCAGGTAGACGACCCGGGGGTCCTGCGCGGCGATCGCGCGGTACTCGGCGTTGTACGCCGCGATGTCCGCGTCGGTCCTGCCGGAGTAGCAGCCGTCGGCGACGCCCTGCTCGTTGGTGGACTCCGGGAAGAGCATCAGGTGCTGGTCGGGCGAGGAGAGGAAGGTCTTCAGGTTCGCCAGCCGCCACTGGATCTCGCCGCGGCCCACGCAGTAGTAGTCGAAGCCGACGATGTCGACCTCGGGCGGGATCGGCGCGCCCTGCTCGGCGTTCCAGCGGTCGAGGCTCATGATCAGCGTCTTGTCCGGGAACGCGGCCCTGATCTGCTGGGCCTGCGTCTTGACCTGGTCCTCGTGCAGGCCGTGGGAGTAGGCCTCGTCCGTCATGTCGACGGCGGCGATCTTGTCGATGTTCGGTCCGATGCGCTGCACCAGATCGAGCAGGTTCTGCGCGGCGTTCGGGTTCGGGGTGACCTGCCAGTCACCCGGCGAGCGCGGGATCACCGTCTCCTGGTTGAGGTCGATCACGCAGGAGGCCGGCAGGCACTGGTCCAGGAACTCCAGGCGGGGGTCCTGGTCGCGCAGGTAGTTGTTGAAGTTGGTCCACTGCGCCACCTCCGGCGCGTGGTTGGCGCCGTAGTTCGGCTCGTTCGGGTCCCGGATGTCGAAGAACCCGTAGTAGCCGAGCCCGCCCAGCATGGAGACCCGCAGGTCGTCCACCGTGGTGACCCGGCCGGCCGCCGAGTGGTGGGCGCCGAGCGAGACGTAGCCGTCGCGGGGCAGCTGGGCGGCGGTGCGGCCGGAGAAGACCGTCGCGCCGTTGACCCGCACGGTCGCCTGCTGCTTGTCGCCGGTCCTCAGCGCGACCGACACCTCGTAGGAGCCCGCCGCCGGGACGGCGGTCAGGGCGGTCGGCGTGCCGCCCTGGAAGAGCGTCAGCCCGCCGTCGGCCTGGACGCGCAGGCCGAGCGCGACGTCCTCGGCGTCCACGGCGCCCGTGCCGCCCGAGGCGTTGCTGACGGCGAGGGAGGCCCAGTCCTGGCCGGTGGTGGCGCCGACGACCGGGGTCAGGACGGCGTGCACCGTGTAGGCGCCGCTCTGGACGTCCGAGGTGGCCGGCTTGTTCAGGCGCACCGCCGAGGTGCCCTTGGGGAACGACAGCACGTTCGGCTGGGCCGGGCTGTTGACCTGCACCGAGCCCGCCGGCGGGTCGAGGGCCAGGCCCTTGACGCCGGAGACGGCGGTGTAGTCGGCGGAGATCAGGCTCGGCTGGCGGGCGCTGAGGTCCTGGTTGAGCCCGAAGTCGGCGGTGGCGTTGGGCGCGCCGTCGAAGGTGTCGACGAGCGGCTTGGCGCTGCGGGTGGCGCTGGTGTCGATCCGGCTGACGTTCAGGCCGTGGCCGGCGCCGTCGCCGAAGGTGGTGACGCGGTTCGGGTCGGAGAGGTAGGCGCCGAGGTAGAGGAACTCGCTGCCCGGCCAGCGGGTCACCCCGGCCGGCGCGGAGACGGTGAACGGGGTGCCGTTCACCGTCAGGGTGACGGCGCGGTCGGCGCCGGTGGAGACGGTGAGCGCGACGGCGTACTGCGCCGTGGGTGCCACCGAACCGGTCCAGAAGGGCGTCTCGCCGCCCCCGCCGTGGAAGAGGGCGAGCTCGCCGCGCGAGTTGACGGTCAGGCCGAGGTCGACGTCGCCGCCGGTGACGTAGCCGTTGCCGCGGTGGCTGCGGCTCAGCACGATCGAGCCCCAGTCCTTGCTGGTGGTGTCGCCGACGACCGGGTCGATCACCGTCGAGACGGTGTAGTGGCCGGTGCCGTCCGCGACGGCCGGCGCGCCCAGCATGACCGCGGAGACGCCCTTGGCGAACAGCAGCTTGTTCGGGTGGTCCGGGTGGCTGGTCTGGACGAACCACTGGTCGGGCGCGACCGAGGTGTCCCAGCGGCCGGAGACCCGGGTGTAGGAGATCCCGTGCTGCTTCTCCGGGGGCGACTGCCGGGCGTCGATCCCGACGTTCAGCCCGTACATCGGGTCGGTGTCCTGGGACGGGTCCAGCCGGAAGGTGTCCGCGAAGGCGCGCGTGGTGTCGAGGTCCACCGGCGTCGGCCCGGACCCGTCACCGGCCGGTGCGGCACCGGCCGGTGCGGCACCGGCCGGTGCGGCGCCGGCCGTGGTGGCGCCTGCCGTGGTGGGGGCGAGGCCCGCGGGCAGCAGCGCCAGCGCGAGCGCCGAGGCGCCGGCCAGCAGCCTCCGGCGCAGGCGTTGAGTGAGTATCACCGAGTCTTCGTCTTCCGGTCGTCGAATCGGCGGCGCGGGCGTGCGTCGCCGAAGGGAGCGGACACGGCTGTTTCGTACCAGCTCGGCGCACTTCCCCCCGGGCTGGGATCATAGGGGGTGGATACGAACGGCCGTACCACAACCCCGCTCCGGCGGGCGGTCGTTCGCCCCCGACGTCACGGGAGGACGGCGACGGCCGGCGGCAGGTGGCCGACGGGCAGGCGGGGGTCGGCGCGCAGCCAGTGCGGGCCCGTGGTCCAGCCGAGGAGCACCCGGCCCGCCCCCTCGTCCGCCGAGCCCCCGGCGGCGGCCCGGCGCAGGCCGGTCAGGGCCGGGGCGAGGCGGGCGGCGACGTGCGCGGGGTGGCGGGCGGCCTCCGCGTCCAGGCCGGCGATGGTCCGGGCCCGCTCCTCCGGTGCGCACAGCGAGAGGTGGAAGACCATCTGCCGCCACGCGTACGCCGCGTCCTTGATCGCGGCGAGCGGGCGCGGGTCGCCGTGGACGCGAGCCGTCCGGCGGCAGACGGTGGTGAAGGCGCGGCGGGCGAGGTCGTCCCAGCCGGGGCTCGGGCGGATGCCGACACGGTCCACCAGGACGGCGAGGTTGTGGGTGGTGAGGATCTGGGCCTGCTCGACGACCTTGCCGTTGGCGGCGACCGACCGGGCCGGTCCCGGCCCGGCGCGCCCCGTGCACAGCTCGGCGAACCGCGCCGGTCCCGCGTCCGCCGTCGCGAGCCCGCGCAGCGCCGCGTAGTCGATGCCGTAGTAGCGCTCGTACAGCGTGCCGCCGAGCACTTCCGCGGCGACACCCGCCGCCGCGAGGAACTTCGGCGTGAACCTGCCGACGAAGATGTCCGCCGCCAACTCCTCCACCAGCGGCACGTCGAGCCCCGACTGGCGGGCGAGCACCGCGAGTTCGCGGACGAGCGCGTTGGGCAGCAGCGTGCCGGGGAACGCCTGGACGGCCAGTTCGCCGAGCCGGCGCAGGGCGGTGAGCGCGGGCCCGCGGCCGTCCTCGTCGGAGCGGTGCGCCGCCACCGCCCGTACCCAGGGCAGTTCCTCGACCCGCACCTGTGCGGCGAGGTTCAGCAGGAGCAGCGAGCGGCGGTTGCGGAACGCCCGGTAGTTCGCGGCGGCGAGGGTGCGCAGCGCCGCGTCCGGACAGGCCTCGACGCCGGTGGCGGCGACGAGTTGCGGGACGAGTCCGGCCAGGACTTCGGCCGAGGGCACGACGCCGCGCTCCACCAGGGTGCCGATCGGGGCGCTCAGGGTGGCTTCCACGAGGTGGCGGACCGGCGCGGGAACCGGGGTGCCCGCGAGCAGTCCGGTCTCCGCCGCCTCGGCGGCGGTGACGTCGGCGACCAGCGGTCCGACCTCGGCGGCGCCCGTCTCCTGGGGCTGTACGGCGAGCCGGCGCAGCACGAGCTGGGCGAGGTCGTGGTACGAGGGCCGCGCCGCCTGGACGGCCTGGCGGGCGCGCAGTTCGGTGTGCGCGGCCGATCCCGGCCGGCCGCGGCGGCGCACCATGGAGTCCACCGCGTGCCGCAGCAGTCCCAGCCGGCGGGCGTCCAGCGGCCGGCCGGCGACGGCCTCCTCCAGGGCGCCGCGCAGGATGCCGACGTTCTCCTTCGGGTCGCGGTGCTTGGTGCAGCGGGTGTGGGCCGCGGCGAGTTCCCCGTACTGGCGCAGCAGCAGCGCGCCGCGCTCCCGCCAGCGGCCGTCGGGTACGCCCGCCGGTATCCGTCCGGTGTCACCGGCGGCCTCCGGGTCGGTGGTCTCCAGCTCGACGGCCTCCGGGTCGACGGCCTCCGGGTCGACGGCCTCCACGCCGGTGGCCCCCGGGTCGGTGGTCTCCAGCCAGTGGGCGAGCAGCCGGTCGCCGAAGGGCTGCCAGACGGCGAGGGCCTCGCGCTGCGCCTCCACGGCGGCGTTCGGCCGGCGGCCGACGAGGGAGTCGACGGCGTCGCCGATGGTGTGCCGGTGCACCGCCTCGGGGTCAGGTGCGGGCAGCGCGGAGGGCCGGGGAGTGAAGCGCAGCCGGGAGGCGAACGGTTCGAGGGTGTCGACGAGGTCGAGCGCGGCGGCCGTGTCCCCGGCCCGGACCAGCCAGGCGACCGTCAGCAGCGCCGCCTCCTCGGGCACCGCGACCTCGTAGCGGCCGCTGTCGAGCAGCTCGTTCAGCCGGGCCAGGCCGGGCTCGGTGAGGCAGTGGGCGAAGAGGGCCCGGCGGTCGGCCGGCACCCCGGCGAGGGCCGCGGCCTCGCGCTCGTACGGCTGGAGCGGCCCCTCGGCGCTCGCGGCGGAGGTGGCGAAGCCGCCGCGGACGACCTCGGGCGTCACCCAGGCGGGCAGCCCCGGGAGCGGGGTGCGCGAGCCGACGGCCGACCGCCCGGCAGCGGCACCGGCGAGCACGGCGCGCCAGCGGTCGGCGCGGGCCGCGGCACGGCGGCGGGTCTCTCCGTCGGAGTGGGTCAGCGCGGTGAGCAGCGCCCGGGCCAACTGGTGCTGCGGGTACGGCACGGACACCCCGGCACCGGTGGAGTGCTGCTGATCAGCGTCGTCGTCCATAAGCCGACGTGGCAGGTTCCGCCCCTGCGCCCTCCGGGTCTCAAGCCCGGTGCTCTCCTGCTGAGCTACACGCCGTCGGGCGTGACACTAGACGTTCGGCCCGCGCGGACACAACGCGCTTTCCGTCACCGCTCCTGCACCCGCAACGGGCGCACCTGCGGCCGCCGCCGGAACGGCCGTGCTCCCGAACGGCCGTGCTCCCGAACTTCGTCGGCATGGGGCTGCAGTCCGCCCAGGACACCGCGCAGAGCGCCGGGTTCTTCCTCCTGACCAGTCACGACGCGCTCGGTCGCGACCGCAACCAGATCCTGGACCGCAACTGGAAGGTCTGCGCGCACAACCCGGCCCCGGGCAGCCACCCCACCGGCACAGAAATCGACATGGGGGCGGTGAAGCCGGAGGAGAACTGCCCCGCCCAGGACCAGGGCGCCAACGGGCCCGCCGAGGCCGGATCCACCATGCCCGATTTCAAGGGCAAGGCCGTCTCGGTGGTACGGGATTCGCTGCCGGGCAACACGTCCCTCGGCACCAAGGACGCCGGCCCGAGGAACCGCGCCGTCCTGGTGCAGTCGAACTGGCAGGTGTGCGGCCGGGATCCGGCTCCGGGCGCCGCCCTCACCGGTCAGCCGGTCAGTGTGACGGCCGTGAAGTTCGGCGAGACCTGCCCGTGGCGGCCGGGCCCACCGGAATGCGATCGATCGTTTTCGGTCAGGTACAGAAATCCACCGATGAGGATCTATCAGCGGCCCGATCACCGCCACTAGGGTGCGGCGCATCCCCGTTGTTACGCCCTCCCGCGCCGTGCCCACGGCGGGGAGACGACCGATCGGAACGGTGTCGCCGTGACCAGGATCCTCCGCAAGCTGATGACCCGCACGGGACGGGCCGCCGCCACGGTCGCCGTCCTCGCGGCCGCGCTCACCGGCACGACGGCCGCCGGCACGGCCTCCGCGGCCGGCGGCTGGAGCTGCTCCGGGGCGCCCGTCCCGGCCGGCTACGTCATCACCATGTACAACGCCGGCGGCTGCGACAACCACGGCTCGTGGTACCAGCAGCCCGCCCAGAACCGGCTGTGGACCTGCTCCGGCTCGCCCATCGTCTCCGGCTACGTGCTGACGAACTACGACGTCAAGGGCTGCAGCGGCGTCGGCGCCTGGTTCCACGAGCAGGTCCGCAACGGCATCTGGACCTGCCCGTACTCGCCGATCCCGGCCGGCTACCGCAGCACCACCTACGACGCCCGCGGCTGCAGCGGCCTCGGCGCCTGGCTCACCGTCAAGATCTGAGCACACCCGTACGGCGGCGCCCCCTCCACCGCGAGGGGGCGCCGCCGTACGAACCCGTCGGCAGCCGAGGAATCCGCCTGCTCCGGCCTGCACCAGCCGGTGCAGGCCGGAGCAGGCCGAACACGCCTTCAGGTCCAGGGGGCGACGCAGTCTCCGGCGGCAAGGCGGCACAGCCTCGACCGTCAGGCGGCGAAGGCGGCGAGGAGCTTGTCGGTGAGGCGGTCGAGGTAGTCGGGGGCGGTCGCCGTGTGGACGACCGCGAGGCGCCAGTACAGCGGGCCGGCGAGGAAGTCGAGTGCGAGCTCGCGGTCCACATCGGCGGGGAGTTCGCCGCGGTCGACCGCCCGTTCCAGCAGGCCGGTGGCCTTGCTGCGGCGGGTGTCGCGGACGGCGGTCATCAGCACCTGCGCCAGCTCGGGGTTACGACCGCTTTCGGCGAGCAGATCGGGGATGATCTTCGACGGGAGCCGGTGGCGCAGCGCCCCGTCGATCTCGGCGAGGAAGGCGAGGACGTCGCCGCGCAGGGTGCCGGTGTCCTCGATCTCGGAGGCGTCCACGGCCACCGCCCGGATCAGGGCGACGGTCATGTCGAGCTTCGACGGCCAGCGGCGATAGATGGCGGCTTTGCCCGCCCCGGCCCGCTTGGCGACCGCTTCCAGGGAGAGCCGGGCGTAGCCGACGTCCGCCAGTTCCTCGAAGAAGGCGGCCGCGATCGCCTCGGTCACGGAGTCCTGGAGCACCGGCCCGCCGGGTGTCCGGCGCGCGGGCTGCTCGGAGGGGCCGGGGGTCGCGGGCCGGGGCGCGGGCGTCTTGGACATTCCCCGAATCTACACCAGGCGGAACGCTTGCGTCTCGACCAGGCGGGGGCTAGCGTTAGACGAGACGGAACCGTTCCGTCTCAACAACCTCGGGAGTACCCATGCGATTCCTCTTCGAGGACGAGTCGTTCTCCTTCGAAACGCTCCGGGCGGCCGGATTCGCCAACTACGGCGGCGCCGACCTGGGCGAGGTCGTGGCCACCGCCCGGAACATCGGCGAAGGCGACGAGGCGGCGTGGCTGCGCGAGTGGAAGGCCACCGCCGAGCGCGTCCACGACATCGGCACCCGCGCCCTGACGGCCGGGCACCGGGTCAGCGCCCGCGAGGCCCTGCTTCGCGCGTCGAACTACTACCGCACCGCCGAGTTCTACCGCCGCGACGACCCCGCGAACGACCCCGAGGCCAAGAGCGTCTCCGCACTCTCCCGGGCGACCTTCGCCGCCGCGGCGGCCCTGTTGGACACCCCCGTCGAGGCCGTGACCATCCCC
>NZ_JBIVVI010000272.1:0-8451 GCF_044757675.1 Kitasatospora sp. NPDC091257 | reverse complement strand
GCTCGCCGACCGCTACCGCGCCGGAGTCGTCCTGGCCTCCCTAATCCTCTGGCTCCGCGAACCAACCAGATGATCATTTGTCAGACACGCCTTAGGACGGGGCAGCGCATGGAAAGCACCGTGGCTCGTCTCCCGAACTGGTCGTCCGCCTGTGCGCCACGGCGTATCGTGAACGTCGCGGCTACTGTGAGGAGTTCGCCCTCGACAGCCCGTGAGCCCGGCCGTCGTTCACCGAGAGGAAGCCCTGTGCACGTCACGCTCGCCGAACTCGACTCCGTACGTGATTTCGGTATCGGTTGCCTGGTCGAGCAGTCCGGGGCCCTGCGCTTCCTCCAGGCTGCCGCAGACACGGCCGTGACCCGCTGAGGACCCACCATGTACCTCGATCGCCGACAGCTCGACGCCGTCACGCAGTTCATCCTGCACCGTCTGGCCGAGGAATGCCCCACAGAGCCGCCCAAGGACTCTGCGGATGCACTGGGCGTGGCCGTTATGACGGCCAAGAAACAGGTTGACCGGTTCGTGGAGCTACCGGTCACGGCGACCCGGGTACAGATCATGGACGCCGGTGTCGCGGCAGGGGCAGCATGGAGCATCCTGACGGCGGCCGCGCGCATCTGGTGCGACCACGCCCTGTACCCGGAGTCGGCGGACAAGGGCTGGACCGACCTCCTGCTTGAAGCCGGCCCAGGGGTGTCAATGTGAGAGTTGGGCTGTCGGCACATTGCGGCGTGCCCACTGCGAACCAGCGGGCAATCCCGTCCGCCGCAGCATCGACTGCAGGGAGGCCAGCCGCTGCGGTCGGCTCTGGCGGGTTGCTCGTTCGGCCTGGCTCCGCCGCTCCCACGGGTACGTGAATGCGGCGCTGGAGGTCCTGTTTCGGACTGTCGCCGATCTGCTCGAGCAAGTGAAAGAAACAGCTGTCGCTCAGTGGGGTACCCGGTTGTCGCAGGAGAAGCTGAGCCGGTGGGTGGCTGCCAGGGATGCCGGCGTCGACCCGGTCAGCAGGTGGGCGGACATGATCGAGTTTCGGCACCACGAACTGCCCGCCGAACGAGCTGTGTAGGGGCTCGTCCGTGGCGTAGCTCGTCGGCCGGACAAAGCCTGCGTCCTCGCGCTCAGGGGCCGCAACGCGCACTTTCCACACCACCGAATCCGGCACGATTGCAACGCTCTCCCCGATGGCCTCGTGGATGTGCTGCTGTGGCCCGAACGGAGGCGCTCAGCCACTGGTCCGGTCCGGTTTCGATCGCCACGAACCGCATGGCCCAGCCCTCCCTGGCCTGGCTTGGCTTTGTACGCGAGAACGGGAGTCGTTTGTCGATGAGCTCGGGAGGCGCCCTGCTGGCGGGCAGGTCGATGTTCACGAGTTTGGGAGGCACCCGCCGCTGAGCTGATGGGTACATGTACCGGTGTGCCCGGACTCCAGTGGCCGCGCATCGTTGCCGCCGCGCTCGTCACCAGCTACGACCAGACCGGCGGGTGTTAAATCCTCGAAGGACGCGAAACCCCCTGCTCTCAACCATGTCAGGACGGTAACGCCACGCCGACGCTCCGCCCAGGGCACGGTCGGATGAGCCGACGACGCGACCGGGCGCCGCGTCGTCGACACCGCCTTACGCGTTCGGGTCCCAGGCGAAGAGCCGCTCGAAGATGGCCCGGTCGCCGTCGATCTTCACCGAGTCCAGCGGGGTGCGTCCGTAGAACCACAGGACCAGCTCACCGGCCGTGCCCCGGGCGGAGGCGTCGGCCTGGGCCTCGCCCTCGCCGGCAGCCGGGAGGCGGACGGCGCGGGCGCCATCCGCCTCGACCGTGAAGCGCCAGGAGCGGCCCTCGGTGGCGTGGTAGTCGACGACGGCCGGCTCGTGCGGCCAGACGCCCGACCACGCGCAGCAGGTGAACAGGAAGTCCTCGACGCCGTCCAGCGCCACCTCCGCCAGCAGCGGCTGCGCGGCGCCCACGGTGAGCTGGGCGTCATAGGTGTGCATCGCGATCTCCTGAAGCTGGTGCCGGGCGACGGCACCGCTGGTCCGCGGCGACTGCGAGGCGCCCCACCACGTCCAGCACTCGGCGTCCGGGCCGACCTCCCGCAGGGTGTCCAGCAGCTCCTGCGTCGACGCGGCCAGCCAGGCCACCAACGCCTCGCGCTCCCGGGGCGCCTGCGCCTCGGAGCGCGCCGCCACGGCCTCGGCCGGCGGGGCGTCGGCCGGACCGGCCTCGACGACGGCGGCCCAGAAGGGGCGGCCCGAGCCCAGGTGCCGCGCCAGGTCGAACAGCGTCCACTCGGGACAGGTCGGCACCTGCACGTCCAGGCTGGGCGCGGCGGCGATCGCGGCCCGGAAGGCCGTCGCCCGCTCGTCGATCAGTCGCAGCAGGTCAGGGAGTTCAAGATTCTTCTGCACTACGGCTGTCTATCACCGCACTCCGGCGGCCGAAAGCGAATTTCCCGGCCGCCGCCGTCCGAACCATCCGCCCGAACCGCCGGGCAAGGCGGGTGACCCGCGTTGGCCGGGGTTCGCCCGTCGGTACAAACTCGCCGCCGAACAGCCGGTGCAGTGGGAGGTTGAGGCTCTCGGCCCTGCCGAGCCTCAGCACCTGGTCCTCGCCGCCGTCGCGCCGTACATCGACCGCCGCGTTCTCACCGACCGGATCACAGAGGAGGAACGGTAGCGAGATCAGCTCAGGGCCTTCACCGAGGGATGGACCCTGAATCGCTCGCCGGACCGTGAGTGACTCCCAAACTCATCGACATTGATCATGGAACAGGCCCACGCGGTGACTCCCGAAGCCGACGACAAACGACTCCCGTCCTCGCGTACAAAGCCACTGGCTGGTGGTGGACGGCTCCGGGCTGCCGGTCACGCCGGTGAGCGAATTCCTGCGCGAGCTCGTGGCCTGTGGGAACACGGCGGCTTCCTGTCGCTCCTACGCTTACGACCTACTGCGCTGGCTCCGCTTCCTGGCCGCGGTGGAGGTACCGTGGAACCGCGCCCAGCGCACCGAAGTACGGATATCGGAGCCGGTTGCGAATCGTCCCGCGATGCAGCGGCCCACCGGACTCGTCGGCGAACAGCACGAACGAGTCGGGGAACTTGCCCCGCACGTCCTCAAGGAACCATCGAAGCACCAGGTCCAGGCCGTCCAGCATCGGCACCCAGCGCGGGCGGGGACCGGAGGTGCGGGCGCCCTTGCCGAAGCAGACGTGGAGCTTGCCGAACGGGCCGCGGGTGAAGTGCAGGTCCGGCTTCTCCAGCAGGGAGGCCTCCTCGGAACGGAGCCCTGCGTGATACAGGGTCCGGAACAACGCATAGTCCCGGGCGGCGGGTCCGTACTTCCTGGCGGTCGCGATCCGCTGCTTCATGAAGTCGAAGAACTCGTTCACCCGCTCCGGGGTCGGTGGCGGCAGCAGAGCCGGAGAGTCGTCGCCGACATGCCGGGAGGCGTTGAACTCGTAAACAGGGCGGATCAGTCGGACCCCGAACGCGGCCTCGATCTCGGCGGCCTTCCGGGCCTGCAGGGACCGGTGAAACCCCTTGAAGATCTGCACATACTCGCGGCGGGTCGATGTCGCCCGCCCCTTCACCGCGAGGTCACCGATGACGCGGTCGATGTCCTCCGGGGTCACCTCCCACGCCGGCCGCCCCAACGCGACGAGCGTCCGCTCCAGCAGGCCGATGTCGTTGTCGATCGTCACCGGGCTGAACCTGCGGGCCCGCCACGAGGCGACGAACGCCTCCACACACGCGGCCTGGAACTGCCACGGGTCCCTGACCAGCGGTCCCTGCGGAACGCCACCGCCCGCGATGACCTGCAATCTCGCCTCGGCCACCGGCACACCTTCCTCGCACCTGAACGGTCAAGGCAGCACCTTGAAAACCTGGGCACTGCCGCGACAACCAACGAGGACCGCAGGAGGAGGAAACGGCCAGGTCGCAGCCGCAACTCGTGTGAGGGAACAAGTGCCAGCCCCAGATGAATGGACCAAGACCTTCACCGACCCCCGCCTCTGCGCGGCCATCGTCGACCGCCTCACCTTCAACGGCACCATCATCGAGACCGGCACCGACTCCTACCGCCTCGCAAGCACCCGCGCCCGCGCCGAACAGCAAGCCGTCGGCTGACATCGCACGCCACGGATTCGTGGAACGTCCTCAGCGTTCCCGGATTCTCGACCACCACCAGCCGCCCACCGTCCACTCATCGACGGGACCCGGGTTCGGCAGCGTGCGGCGCTCGAACTCGTCGTCGATGCGATCCACCAGCCGGCCCAGGTCCCGCCGGGCACCACAAGGGAGGTGGAGCATGACCTCTTCCAGGTCATCGCGGGCATACTCGACCTCCAAGCCAGGCTGCCAGACATGGGACGCACTGAGATAGCGGCCCGGCTGCTTGAACATCCACTCGAAGCGGTCCAATGCGTCAGCGACAGCGTTGGGCCATAGCCGCTCGTCTTCGAGACGGCGGATCGCTGCACGGGTCCGCGCGGAGACCCCTCGGACCCGACGCACTGCAACATTCCTGCGCGGCCGCCACCGTTCAGCACGGACGGCCTTCGGACGCCTACGCGGCATCGACCTTTCGGATCAGCACGGCGTCATGCTGACACAGCCCAGCCTGCTTCCGCACGCGTGACCACCACGCACCCGCCACGCCAGTGCTTCTACTTCTCACCAACATTCGTCGGCTCCGCAGCCAACGAGTGATGCTGAAACCCACCGACAAGTGCTCCCGCCTATGACCTACGCAGCCAGCGCCGCCTACACGTCCGTGCATGTCATTGCCGCCGAGGCAGGTTTCAAGTAGCCCGGTGACCGAGGCGTGAAGCGGTCCTGTGTGCCTGCTCGGAGCGTTCCTCAGCTCTGAGGGAGGCAGCTCGTCGCGCTTGCGCGGTTCTGGCACTGCGACGTTCCTCCGCGCGGGCAGCGTGGACCTTCGCCAGGGAGTGAGGGTCCGTGACGTCGGCGACAGATCGATGAACGCCAGCTTCGCCGTAGGGGCCAGCCGCCTCGCGCCATCCGTCCGGGCGGATCCCGTACTGCTTGCCCAGGAGCGCCACGAAGATCTGTGTCTTCTGACGGCCGAAGCCGGGCAGAGCATGAAGGCGGCTGTAGAGCTCCTTCCCGGTTCCTGCGCCCTCCCAGACTGCGGCCGCCCGGCCGTCGTGCAGGGCGACGAGGTGGTGGCACAGCTCCTGGACACGTCGGGCCATGAGGGCCGGAAACTCGTGAACGGCAGGTCTGACCTTGAAGATCGTGGCCAACTGCCGGGGATCGTACTGGGCGAGCCGGTGCACATCGAGGCCCTCGCCGAGGCGCCGGGCGATGACCACAGGGGCAGCGTAGGCGAGTTCCGATGGAACATGGCGGTCCAGAACAGCACCGATGAGCAGGGCGAGTGGGTTGCGGCCGAGCAGGGCGTCTGCCTCGGCCTGCTGTGTGATGCACACCGCGATGTCCACTGACAACACCCTCCTCGACTGGTGATCAGATTGTCACCCAGTGTGGCTGACACTGCACCGCGGGCAGGGCACCACACGCCTGATCACTGCAATCAGAGCTACACGAAGAACGGCGACTGCCCCGGCGAAGTCTTGCTCTTCGCCCAGGCCGGCTACCTGTCCTGGCTAAAGGTCTGCTCCTGGAGCGACGACACCGAGGTAGCACTGGCCCTGACCCGGAATGCTGTGCCGCTGACGCCTGCGTTGCCGGCAGCGAACTCGGGTGGGGCTTCAGCGCACAGCGCCGTGGGCTGATCTGCCTGCGGTCGGACTTCACTGGGACGCACTCTGCCGGGGCTGGAGGCGTGTGACTGCCGGGTGGCTAGTGGCGGCGGGCGGCGCGTACGGAGCGCAGGTGCATGTGGACGGCCACGGCGTCGGTTCCGATGAGTTCGGCGACCTCGGCCTCGGGCAGGTCGAGGACGAGGTGCAGGACGAGGACGTCCTGCTCGGGCTCGCTCAGGTGGGCGACGGGTGGGAGCGGGCCTGCCATCGAACGGACCTGGCGGCGGACCGCCTGCCAGGCGCAGGCGGCGGGGCGGGGCGCGGCCAGGACGGTGGGCCAGCTCCCGCGCCACCGCGCCGTCCACCGACGTGGGCGCCGCGCCACCATCCGCGGCGTTCGCCGGGCTGGCGGCAGATGTCGCTGCCCCCGGACCGACCGGGGCCACATCTCCGGGGCAAGGAAGTGCCCGGGCCAGGGACTACAGGGCCTTGTTAACCGCGACGCCGTTGACGAACACCGTGACGTTCTGCGGCGCCCGGCGCAGAACCTGCAGTACATCGGGGGGCAGCGCCCCGGACCACGTGACGGAGACGGCCTGGTGCTCCTCGTCAACGATGACGGACGGGGCCGGAGCGGTCTGCTGGTGCTCGCGGGCGAGCTGCCGGACGAAATCGCCGAAGGACTCTGAGGCAGGCGGGTCGGGCAGGTTGAGCCGTTGGTGGGTGTTGTGGACGACGATCTGGCCGGGGAACGCCCCGTCGAATTCCTGCTGGGCCCTGGCCTGGTCGCCGATGACGCCCGCGCGCACCCGGTGGTCGGGCATCTGGTCGACCATGTAGACGGTAAAGCCGCCGCCCTGCGTGGTGCGGGCGTAGCGGTCGGCGTCGGGGTGTACGCGGTTGCCCTGTTCGACACCCGGGTCGAGGTGGCAGGTGTGGAGGGTGACGTGGCGTCCGGTGGCATTCTGGAGTTCGCGGCGGGCGCGCGGCTGATCACCGATGACGTCCGCCTCCAAGCCCTCGTCGGTGATGCCAATGTTGCAGACGTGGTAGGTGTTGCCGCCCATGCGGGAGGCCAGGGCGAGTGCCTCGTCGTCGCCGGGGCGGGTGGCGGCGGCAACGAGCACGGTGATGGTGACGCCGAGGCCGGCAGCGACCGCGGTGGCGGTGATCAGGGTCCTGGTAGTGCGCCTCATGCGAGTGAGATCCCGAATTTCTGGGTGATGGCGCCGATCGGCACGTAGGAAACGCCCGAGTAGCAGGTCGGCTTCCAGCCGGCGACGGTGTCGGTGCCCCACCGGCAAGCGACGGCGTCGCCCGCGGAGCCGACGATGAGCCCTTTGGCACCCCAGGCATCGTCGACGGGATCCCCGAGGACGGGGCCTCCGCTGTCACCGTTGGCCGAGACGATGGTGTGGTCGTCGGTGCGCATGGCGGTGTCGACGAGCGTGACCCGATTACCGCCGATCATGCGCACCTGGTCGACCTCGGTCACCTGCAACCCACAATGCTGTCCCGACATGGCCCCGTCCGTACAGACCCGCTCCCCAACGTTGTTGGTCTTCCCGCCATAGATGTGCGTGGTCGCCCCGCCGTCGTTCCACGCGCCGATGTAGGCGCGCGAGCCGGGCTTGTCCCTGAGCTCGATGACCAGGCTGTCGAGATCCTTGGCACTGTCGCGGGCCCAGCCGACGAGTGTGCCGGTGCCACTGGCGTAGCTGCCGTCGGCGCCGCAGTGCCACGCGGTGAGGATGACCGGCCGTGCACCCTGCCAGCCGGAAAAGCCGGTCGAGCAGAACTTGCTGCTGCCCGTCTCGCCCACCGGTGCGCTCATCTCGGCGCCCGCGTACCAGGGCGAGCCACCACTGTGCCGCGTAGCGGTGGGAACGCTCGGCGTCTCCTGGCTGGCCTGCACGGGCAGGCCGGCCAAAGTGGAGGCGTCGACGGCGTACTGCCCGGCAGAGCGGTCGCCGTGGCGCGAGAGCTGCCCGGCGAAACGGACAGTGATCCCGGAACCTGTCTCGTCCGGGCCCACGCTGCTCCAATAGCCCGGCATCGCCTCGGTCGCCCGGATGAACCGGTCGACCGCGGCCTTCATCTCGGCGCGGGAGTAGGAGGCCGGGCGGACGTCGACGCTTACCTCGCGGGGCGCGGAGACAATCGTCTCCCGCACCTGGGAGGGCAGCGGGCCCTTCCAGTACAGGTGAAGGGTCGTGGTCTCCGGATCGACCACCATGCCGGCGTAGCCGGGGTCGTCGGCCGTACGGCTGTCCAGGTAGTCGTGGACGCGGTCGCTGACGGCGTGGATCCTCGCCTGGTTCGCCCACAGCACGCTGGTCGAATCCGCTGCGCGTCCCCGGTCCTGCGCGGCCGCGCTGGCGGATCCGCTCATGGCCATGGCCAGGACGAACGACACGGTCGTATGGCCGGTCGTGCTGGTCACGCCCACCACCATCACCCTTGGATAGCTAACCGTATCCGGCCGACCACCCGTTGTGCACGGCGTGCACCGAACACGCCTTGCTGCTCCGCTCTCGGCTCCAGGCCCGGTCCGGGCCCTGAGCCATGGCGCACTGCTATGTCCGGCCGTGTCAACCTGACGAGCCGTCTCGCCACCGCGTACAACGACGTTCAGCTGGCGCGGACACGGCGCGGCGCCGCCGTGCAGCGGCCCAGGTCGGGCAGGGGCGGACGCGCTCCCGCCGCCCTCTCCGGGTGAGGGCCTGGGG
>NZ_JBIVVI010000271.1:0-8464 GCF_044757675.1 Kitasatospora sp. NPDC091257 | reverse complement strand
CGTTCTCCCGCGCCGCCCGCCGCAACCGCTCCGAACCCCGAGCCTCGTCCCCACCGGTGCCGGATGACGGTGCGGCGCAGCAGGGTGCCGTGGCGCGGCCGGAGCGGGCGGTGGCGGCCGCGGCGGCGGCGCCGTTCGGGGGCGACCTCGGTCTCCAGGACGGTGCGCACGTCCCGCAGGGAGCCGAGCGGCACGTGTTCGGCGGCGAGGTCGAGGAGGGCCGCGGCCTCCGGGGCGAGCCGGTAGGCGGCGACCACCGCGGCGGTCTCGACGGGGTCGAAGGGCTGCCCGGCGAGCTGGGCGACGTCGATCACGTCGCCCGCGAGGAAGGCGCGCCCGAGCCCCTCCTCGGCGAGGGCGATCAGGCATTCCACGTGGTCGTCGGCGGCCAGGTAGGGGCGGACCGGGACGGTGGCGAGGTCGCCGGTGAGCGCGGCGGTGGCGACCCGTACCTGGTACCACGGGTCCAGCAGCGGGTCCTCGCCCGGCCAGCGCAGGGTGACGGCGGTGTGCCGGGGCCGCTCGCCGAACAGGGTGACCTCCACGGACTCCACCGGGTGATCGGTGACCAGCCGGTTGACGGCCTGCCAGAGCGTGGCCTCGGTGGGGCTGACGAGGCCGAGCTCGGCCAGCGGCCGGGGCAGGTCGGGCGGGTAGTAGCCGGCCAGTGGCAGGTCGCGGATCGGGCGGACCCCGGTGGCGTCGGCGAGGTCGCGCGCGACGCCCGCGTAGCACTCGGCCCGGTCGCGGGCGCGCTGCAGCTCGGCGCGGGCGTGCCGGCCCATCCGGACGCCGTCCCGGGCGAGCGCGGCGAGCACCAGGTACGGGAGGTGGCGCTCGCCCCGGGCGCGGTGGAGCAGGTCGACCGGTCCGGCGGCCGGGTCGACGTCGAGCAGCCGGTGGAGCAGGTCGGTGTTCATGGGGGTCCGCCTCCGAGAGCCGTGGTGGTCGGCCGGACGGCGGCCGGGCGACCGGGGACGTGGCGGGTCCGGCGGTCGGGGCCGGGCCGACTGCGGGCGCCACACCGTCGATTGTGGTCACGGCCGATCAACGCCGGATCACCACCGGGTCGATGATCCCTCGACATCCCGCGGGGTGCCGTGGGTTGATAGGGGCTCATCGAATCGGGGGGCGGCACGTGCGCGGACGGGGGCGAGCACATGAGGCGGGCAGGTGCAGGGATGGATGATTTCCGGTTCTCGGTGCTGGGACTGATGAGAGCGCAGCGCGGTGCGACCGCGCTGAAGGTGGGCAGCCCCCAGCAGCAGGCGATGCTGGCGGTGCTGCTGCTGCGGCCCGGCCACGGCGCGAGCGCCACCGACCTGATCGACGCCCTGTGGGGCGAGGAGCCGCCGGGCACCGCGATGACGACGGTGCGCACGTACGCCTGGCGGTGGCGCAAGGTGCTGCACGGCGAGGAACCGGACGCGCCGACCGTACTGACCTCGGTCGGGGACGGCTACCGGCTGGTGCTGCCCAAGCACGCGGTGGACGCGGCGCAGGCGGAGGAGCTGGCGGCGCAGGCCGAGCGCACGGCGGCCGCCGGGGAGCCGCAGCAGGCGCGTGATCTGCTGAACCAGGCACTGGAGTTGTGGCAGGGCGAGCCGCTGGCCGGCATCCCCGGCCCGTTCGCGCAGCGCCAGCGCCAGCGACTCCAGGAGCTGCGGCTGACCCTGCTGGAGGAACGGATCGCCCTGGACCTGGCGCTCGGCCGCTACTCCCGGTGCATCCCGGAGCTGACCTCGCTGACCACCGAACACCCGCTGCACGAGCGGGCGTACGGGCTGCTGATGCGCGCGCTGTACCAGGCCGGGCGGCAGGCGGACGCGCTGGCGGTGTTCCGCGGCGCGCGTCAGCTGTTCCTGGCCGAGCTGGGCGTGGCGCCCGGGGTGGAACTGGACCTGCTGCACCAGCGGATCCTGGAGGGCGACCCGACGCTGGCCGCCCCGGCGCCGGTCCTCCGGCCGGTGTCCGCCGTGCCCGGGCCGGCCGCGCCCGGGCCCGGCCCGGCGGAGCGGACCACGCCCGGGGCCGGAACGCCGGAGCCGGCCGGCGGACCCGCGGTACCGGACGCACCCGCCGCCGCCCCTGCCGGGAACGGCGTGCCGGCCCCCAGACCGGCCCAGCTTCCGCCCGACGCGGCCGACTTCACCGGCCGTACGGTGCTGGTGGAGCGGCTGGGCGGAGCCCTCGGCGCGCCCGGCCAGCAGGCGCTGGCGATCGCGACCGTGGTCGGCATGGGCGGGGTCGGCAAGACCGCGCTGGCCCTGCACGTCGCCCACCGGGTGCGCGAGGCCTACCCGGACGGGCAGCTCTACGTCGACCTGCGGGGCGCCGACGCCACCCCGGCCGATCCGGAGGCGGTGCTCAGCGGCTTCCTGGTGGCGCTCGGCGTGCCGGCCGACGCGGTGCCGGACGGACTGGACGCCCGCTCGGCGCTGTTCCGCTCGGTGGTGGACGGCCGGCGGCTGCTGCTGGTGCTCGACAACGTCCACGACACCGCGCAGATCAGACCGCTGCTGCCGGGCGCGGTCGGCTGCGCCGTGCTCACCACCAGCCGCACCCGGCTGTCCGGACTGCCCGCGACCGTCCAGGCCGACCTGGGCGTCTTCGAACCCGAGGAGGCGCTCGAACTGCTGGGCCGCACCATCGGCGCCGAACGGCTGGCCGCCGAGGCCGAGGCCGCCCGGGAGCTGCTGCTCGTCTGCGGCCACCTCCCGCTCGCGGTGCGGATCGTGGCGGCCAGGCTGGCCGCCCGGCCGAGCTGGACGGTGCAGACACTGGGCCGCCGGCTGGCGGTCGAGCGCCGCCGGATCGACGAGCTGCGCATCGGCGACCTGGAGGTGGCGGCCGCCTTCGAACTGAGCTACCGCCAGTTGACGCCCGCCCAGGCCCGGGCGTTCCGGCTGGCCGCCTCGGTGGACGGCCCGGACCTCGGGCTGCAGGCCGCGGCCGCCCTGCTGGACCTCGACGAGTACGACGCCGAGGACCTGTTGGAGGCTCTGGTGGACGTGGCGATGATGGAGTCGCCCTTCCCCGGCCGCTACCGCTTCCACGACCTGCTGCGCGCGTTCGCCCGGCGCCGTCCGGACGATCCCGGCGCGGCGGTGGCGGCCCGCGACCGGATGCTCGACCACCTGCTGGCCACCGCGTGCACGGCCTTCCAGCACGCCGTTCCCGGGGATCCGGCGGCCGGCGCGCTGGGGCCCGCCCGCAGCGCGGGCGTTCCGCTGGACGGCCCGGACGGGGCGCGGGCCTGGGCCGAGGCGGAGGGTTCCGGGGCGATCGCGCTGGCCGCCCAGGTGGCGGGCTGGACCGTCGCGGACGACCCCGCGGGCGCCCCGCCCGCTCCTGCCGACGGCCGTGCGCCGACGCATGGCCCGACACACGGGCCGGGGCAGGGCCCGGGGCCCGAGCCGCTGCGCGCCGCGATCGATCTGCTGATCGCGCTCACGCCGTTCGTCCTCGCCCCGCCCAGCCGCCAACTGGCCACCACCGCGCAGGCCCTGGCCGCCGCCGCGGTCCACCGCGCCGACCACCGGGCAGCTGGCCGGGCGCACTTCCTCCGCGGCAACGTCGCCCTGGCCGCCACCCGGCTGGAGGAGGCGGAGGCGGCCTCCCGGCTGGCGGTGGCCGCCTCCCGCTCGGCGGGCGACACGGTGATCCTGCGCCAGGCGCTGAACGACCTCGGCCTGGTCTGCCAGTTCCTCAGCCGCTACGACGAGGCCGTCGGGCACTACGACGAGGCGCTGCTGCTGGCCCGCGAACTCGGCCACCGCTCCGGGGCGCTGGTGACGACGGTGAACGCGGCGCTGGCCCGGGTGCGCAGCGGGCGGGCCGCCGAGGCGGTGCCGATCTGCCACGAGGCGCTGGCCGAACTGCGGACCCGGCACGACGATCCGGGCCGGGCGTACACGCTGTACGTGCTGGGGCTGGCGCTGCACGGGCTGGGGCGGCACGAGGAGGCGGTCACCTGGTTCGGCGAGTGCCTGGCGGTGGCCTCGGCGGCCGGTCTGCGGGCCCGGGCGGCGCACGCCCGCTACCGGATGGCGGACAGTCTGCGGTCGCTGGGCCGGACGGACGAGGCGCTGGAGCACGCCGGGCAGTCGCTGGAGCTGTGCGAGGAGCTGGGTGCCGAACGGGACCAGGGCCACGCGCTGGTGGTGCTGGGCCGGACCCTGGCCGACCTCGGGCGGGAGGCCGAGGCGGGCGGCCGGCTGCGGGAGGCGCACCGGATCTTCGTCCGGCTGGGGCTGCCGGAGGCGGCGGAGGTGGCGGGGCTGCTGTCCCCGCGGGAGGGTTCTGCCGCATCGGCCGCATCGGCTCCGTCGGCTCCGTCGGCCGCATCGGCTCCGTCGGTCCCGTCGGCTCCCTCGGTCCCGAAGGGGCGGCGGGCCGCCGACCGGCTGTCCTCGGGCTGCTGAAGAATCGATCCTGCGCCCGGCTTCGGCGCGCTCAGGAACCGGCGTGCACGGGGCCCGGCACGCTCAGGACCCGGTGCTGTTCCAGTCGCCGGTGCTGCCGTGCCCGGTGCTGGTCGGGGTCGGGGTGGGGACGGCCGTCGGCGTCGCGTCGCCGCTCACCACCGTCGCCGTCCCGGCGCCGGCCGACTCCGCCACGGCGACCGTGGCGGAGAGGCCCGCGCCCAGGGCGACGACCACCCCGAGGCCGACCGTGAACAGCCGCAGGCGGGTACGGGCGGTGGCCGGACGCTGCGTCATCTCTGGTGCTCCCTTGGGTCGCTTCCCCGGGGGGAAGGGGTTCCGTCGTGGTGTGGCACCAGTCTGGCCGGGGGCGGTCAACGGCCGATCTACAGCCGAGCACCGGTGGTCACCACTGATCACCGGTGCCCGGCCGAGCCGCTTCTCAGACCTCCGAACGGATCTCCGAACGAATTTCCGAACGGATCTCCAGGGTGCAGCACTTCACGCTGCCGCCGCCCTTGAGCAGCTCGCTGAGGTCCATCCCGATCGGCCGGAAGCCGCGCTCGCGCAGCCGCGCGGCCAGGCCGACGGCCGCCTCCGGCAGCACCACGTGCAGGCCGTCGCTCACCGCGTTGAGGCCGAACACCGCCGCGTCCTCGCCGCCCACCAGCAGCGCGTCCGGGAACAGCCGCCGCAGGACGGCACGGCTGCCGGCCGAGAAGGCCTCCGGGTTGTACATGATCTCGTCGCCGTCGAGCACGGCGAGCGCGGTGTCCAGGTGGTAGTAGCGCGGGTCGACCAGCTCCAGCCCGATCACCGGCCGGCCGAAGAACTCCTGGGCCTCCGCGTGCCCGTCGGCCACGCTGCGAAAGCCCCGCCCGGCCAGCACGGACCCCGCGGTCAGCAGCAGGTCCCCCTCGCCCTCGTTGACGTGCTCCGGATCGCGCGTCTCGAAGCCCCGGGCGCGGAACCACTCCAGGTAGGCCGGGCCCTCGGCGGCCCGCTCGGCGTTGCGGAAGCGCGCGCCGAGCACCTTGCCGTCCACCACGGTGGCGCCGTTGGCCGCGTAGACCATGTCGGGCAGGCCGGGCAGCGGGTCGATCAGGTCGACCCGGTGGCCGAGCTCGCCGTAGAGGGCGTACAGCCGCTCCCACTGGGCGACGGCGAGGTCGGTGTCCACCGGCTTGGCGGGGTCCATCCACGGGTTGATCGCGTAGCTGACCTCGAAGTGGGTCGGACGGCACATCAGGTAGTGGCGCGGGCGGGCGGTGCGGGTCATCGGGGCCTCCGGGTGAGGGCGGGTCGGGAGGTGGCGCGGGGCGGGGCGGGGCGGGGCGGCGCGGTCAGGCGGCGGGGTCCGACGGCCTGGTCGGGAAGTCGCGCAGGCCGCGCAGCGGGCTGGCCAGCAGCACCCCGCCGGCCGAGAGCAGCACGCCCGCCATCAGCCAGATGGTGCCGCGGGCGCCGATCACCTCGCCGAGCCAGCCGCCGAGCAGGGCTCCCACCGGGATCGCGCTGTAGTTGAGGGTCGCGGAGCTGGCCCTGATCCGGCCGATCATCTCGGGCGGGCAGTAGGCCTGGGAGAAGCTGCCGGCCAGGACGTTGCCCGCCACCACGCCGCAGACCGCGACGGCCCAGGCGAGCGCGCTGACCACGAGCGGCAGCCGCTCGCCCGCCAGCGGCAGCAGCAGGATGAAGGGCGCGACCACCAGCTCGCAGACCAGCAGCCCGCGCGCGGTGCCCAGCCTGCGGGCGATCCGCCCGGCCAGCATCGCACCGGCCAGCCCGCCGACGCTCACCAGCGCGAACACCGCGCCCACCGCGCCCGGTTCGATCCCCACGCTGCGCACCAGGAAGACCGTCTGCACCGCCTGGATGCCGTTCAGTCCCAGGTTGCCGACCGCCGCGAAGCAGGCGAACGTGCGCAGGTAGGGATCGCGCAGCAGGAACCGGACGCCCTCGCCGATCTCGCGCGGGATGCCGCGCCGTTCGGACACCGGCGGGGGGCGCTCCTCCGTCCTGATCCGCCGCAGGCAGAACGCCGACACCAGGTAGGTGAGCGAGTCGGCGAGCATCCCGCTGGCGGCGCCGAAGGCCTGCGCGAGCAGACCGGCCGCGCCCGGGCCGGCGATCTCCGCCGCCGAGGCCCCGGAGCGCAGCTTGACGTTGGCCTCCAGCAGGTCGGCCTTCGCCACCAGGGCGGGCAGCACCGCCCCGTAGGCGGTGGAGAAGAACACCTTCACCGCCCCGGTCAGCAGGGCCACCACCACCAGCTGGGCGAGGGAGAGCGCCCCCAGCCACGCGGACACCGGGACGCTGGCGAAGAGGACGAGCAGCAGCAGGTCGCAGACCAGCATCACCCGCAGCCGGGGCCAGCGGTCCACCCAGGCTCCGGCCGGCAGGCCGAGGAACAGCCAGGGCAGCCAGGCGGCGGCGTTGATCACGCCCACCGCGAAGGGGCCGGCGCCCAGCGTGACCACGGCCACCAGGGACAGCGCCACGCTGCCGACGGCCGTGCCGAGGGTGCTGGTGGTCTCACCGATCCAGAGCCGGCGGAAGTCCCCCTGGGCCCACAGGCCCCACCGGCCGCGCGGCCGCTCCGGCGGCGCCGGCGGCGCCGGCGATTCGATCGGGACGGTGGTGGTCATCGCGGGTCACGCTCCCGGCTTCTGGGTGTGCGGCTTCTCGGTGTGCAGCTTCTCGGTCAGCACGGCGGCGATCCGTGCGAGGGGTTCCGGCCGGGTCAGCTCGCCGTGGGCGCAGGCCAGGCGGTGGCTCTCGATCCGGCCGTCCAGGTACGGCCGCCAGCTCTGCTCGTACGGCCAGTCGGCGGGCTTGCCGGTGGTCGCCCCGAAGAAGACGGCGTCCCCCCGGTAGCGGGCCGGCACGTGCTCGGCCATCAGCTTGCGGTGCCGGTCGAAGACCTCCGGCAGCACGGCCACGGCCTCCCCGAGCACGGCCCGCAGATCGGCGAGGCCCCGGCCGTCCGCCGGGTCGTGGCCGAGCGAGTGCAGCAACTCCGCGAGGGTGTCGGCGGTTTCGACGGGCGGGGCGCCGGCGGTGCGGACCGCCGGGGCGCCGTCGAGCAGGGCCAGCAGGCCGACCTCGGCGCCCTCGGCCCGCAGCCGCACGGCCATCTCCTGCGCGACCACCGCGCCGAAGGACCAGCCCAGCAGGTGGTACGGGCCGTCGGGACGCACCGCGCGGATCTGCCGCACGTAGTCCTCGGCGATCTCGGCGACGCTCGCCGGTGCGTCGCCGCGCAGGCCCCGGGCCTGGAGGCCGTACACCGGCTGCTCGGGGCCGAGGTGGCGCAGCAGCCCGGAGTAGACCCAGCTGATGCCGGCCGCCGGGTGGACGCAGAACAGCGGGGGCCGGTCGCCGCCGGCGCGCAGCGGCAGCAGGACGTCCAGCGCGTCGGGCGCCGGGCCGTGGTCGAGCCGTCGGGCGAGCCCGGCCACGGTGGGTGTCTCGAACAGCGCCCGCATGCCGGGGTCCGTGCCGAGGGCGCCGCGGACCTTGGCGAGCAGCTTCATGGCGAGCAGGGAGTGGCCGCCGAGGTCGAAGAAGTCGTCGTCGATGCCGACGACCTCCAGGCCGAGCACCTCCGCGAACAGCCCGCACAGGATCGACTCCTGCGGCGTCCGGGCGGCGCGGCCGCCGGCGAGCTGCCCGAAGTCCGGTGCGGGCAGCGCCGTCCGGTCGAGCTTGCCGCTGCCGGTGAGCGGCAGCGCGGCCAGCGGGACGACGGCGGCGGGCAGCATGTAGCCGGGCAGGTGGCCGGCGGCGAAGGCGCGCAGTTCGGCGGGGTCGAGCGGGCCGTCGGCCACCACGTGGGCGACCAGGCGCAGCCCGTCCGCGGCGGGCAGCACGGCGGCGGCGCCGACCCGCGGGTGGAGCGTCAGCACGTGCTCGATCTCGCCGAGTTCGATCCGGAAGCCGCGGATCTTCACCTGGTGGTCGGTGCGGCCGAGGTACTCCAGCTCCCCGTCGCGGGTGCGGCGGGCCAGGTCCCCGGTGCGGTACATCCTCCCTCCGTG